>JAYVJZ010000064.1:0-6192 GCA_043768865.1 Sphingobacteriales bacterium | reverse complement strand
AGCGCACCTGCTGGTGTAGTTATCAATAGCACAACTGGCCAAATCGACTTGACACTATCGACAGCGGGAACATATACTATAACTTATACGTTGCCTGCGGGCCCTTGTAACCCATTAACAACTGGTACAACATCGGTAACTATTAGTTCGGGTGGCACGGCAGTAACAGGATTTAATTATAGTGCGGCTACTTATTGCACGGGTGACGCACCAATACTTCCTAATTTCGTACTATTAGCAACGAGTAGTGGAATTTTTACTGCATCTCCTTTAGGATTAAATATCAACAGTGCGACGGGACTCGTTACACCTAATTTATCCTCCGTTGGCACTTATACTATTACTTACGAAGTACTTACATCTGGTTGCATCATTGGCAATTTATCTACTTTTACTTTATCTATTTCTGCGGGAGGCATTGCTGACAACAACTTCACGCTATCTCCAAGTAGTGTGTGCTTGAGTTCGCCGAACCCTACTATCATACCTTCAATAACTCAAACTGTGGGTGGCAGTTATACCTCTCTGCCTGCGGGGTTGAGTATAACATCCGGTGGATTGATCGATTTATCAACATCAATTGCAGGGGTTTATTCAATATCGTACACCACACTTTCAACATCTTGCTTAACGGGTGGCACTTTTACTCAAGCATTGACCGTTACCGACGCACCGTTAGCGAATGCGGGTGCTGATGTTAGTCTTTGCAATGCTACGACATACAATTTGACAGGCTCAACAACAGGAACAGGTATAGGCAATTGGAGTATGATATCAGGACCTAATCTACCTACCTACACCAATTCAAGCTTAGCTAATACAACAGTAAATGGATTACTACCTGGCGTTTATCAATTGCAATGGTCAGTAAATAACGGAATATGCCCTGCAAGTAATGATGTTACAACTATAACTATAGCACCTGCACCCACGGTATCAAACGCAGGTTCAACTATTACTTTATGTGATGTTACTTCAACTAACTTAGCCGCAAATGCACCTTCGTCGGGTACGGGGACTTGGACACAAACAAGCGGACCTGCCGGAGCTATTTTTGCGAATAATAACGACCCACTCACCAACGTAAGCGGCTTGGTTATCGGTAGCACATATAATTTTACTTGGACAATAAGCACAGGCGCCACATGCCCTAATTCAACTTCAACAGTTGTGGTTAATGTCAATACTATACCTGATGCAACATTTGCTGCCGTACCATCATTCTTGTGTACGTATGATTTGCCTATCAATTTAGCCCCTACAACACCCGGAGGAATATTTACTCCAATTGGTGGTTTAGCGGGCAATGTACTCTCCCCCTCAAGTATGGCATTAGGTGGCAATAGTATCACCTATTCAATATCTGTGGGTGGCTGTAGCGCTACTACATCACAAAACACAACATTGAATGTACCTCCAGTTGTTACTATAACCGGTTTGGCAGCAGCTTATTGTTTAGATCAAATGCCAACTACTATATTTGGTAGCCCGGCAGCCGGTACATGGACTGTTACAGGGACGGGCGCCGCAACTGTGGCTGGTACTTCGCTGACTGCTCCTTCTGCAGGCAACAATAATATTACTTTTACATATACAGACTTAGCAACGGGCTGTGTTGCATTTGTAACGCAACCTGTTGCTATAAACAATAATTTCAATTCCAATTTTGTAGGCTTGGCTTTGGCGTATTGTGAAAATAGTCCTGCAGTTGCATTGACTCCAATCACCGCAGGAGGTACTTTCTTTGGTGCAGGTATGACTGGCAATCAGTTCAACCCGAGTAGTTTGCCACCGGGCTTACATACGGTAGGATACACGGTAGGGACAGGCATATGCCAAGATACTACTTATCAGACAGTTACTATCAATCAATTTATCACCCCAACTATCGACAGTTTGCAAAGCACTTATTGCATCGAGGCTGCATGTGTGCCGTTGTATGCAACTCCTCCAGGTGGTGTGTGGTTTGGCAATGGGGTAGGAGCAAATCAGTTCTGTCCTGGTATAGCTGGAGTAGGTTCACATTCAATTAATTATGTATATACCAATGGAGCTTGCGTAGATACTGCAACACAAATAATTGACGTAATAAATGCTCCGCTTGCAAGTGTGATAATGCAGACGAACTCCTGCCCGGGAGATACTTTTACCGTTGTTTATACTGGACAAACTGCAGGAGTGTCAGGCTACTATTGGGAGTTTGAAGATGCGATATTTGTGCAAGGAACAGGTAGCGGTCCGTATCAAATAATATGGGACGAGCCCGGGTTTTTCAATATCAGTTTACAACTTGAGCAATTGAACGGTTGCAACAGCGACACGAGCTGGTCTATACAAGTAACACAACCTCAGATAAATACTATCGAAAATACTTCGATACATCTAGGAGAATCAATAACGCTGGCAACTACTACAATACCTGCTATTAACAATGAAATGGACTTTATCTGGACGCCTTCTGTATTCTTAGATTGCGATGATTGTGAGCAACCTATAGCAACTCCTGAATTAGAGTCTGTAACATACATGGTTATGGTTACTGATACTAATGGATGTTCGGCTACAGATCAAGTAACTATTACAACGTTTTTGGAAGATGAAGTATTTATACCTTCTGCTTTCACACCTAACGCAGACGGCAACAATGACACCTGGATGCTATATACTAAAGACGTAAAATCGATAGAAATAAGTGTATATAACCGTTGGGGCGAAAAAGTATTTTATTCAACGGACATGAGCACAGGTTGGGACGCTACATTCAAAGGGCAACCTGTAGATCCTGCTGTATTTGTATATACTGTAGATGTGGAATATAACAACCTAAAACGTCGTATATTCAAGGGGAATTTGACCGTGATTCGTTAAGGTTAAAAACATAGTAGTATCAATAACAACAAAAAACGCTGTACGTTAATTTTAATAATGTACAGCGTTTTTTTAGTATTATATTTTATATATTGGAGTGAATGAAGGTGCATGAAGGTAGTACCACTGCGTCAATAGACAAAGTGCCGCTTCAAGGCGGCACTACCTTTTTATAGGCACTGCTTTTATATTGAACATTCCTTTGTTTACTGTTTTTAATTTAATACCCTACCTTCATAGGGCGTTTGAGTTATAATTGTATTGCATATTGCCTGTGTGCTGTTGGTACTGTATCTGTTTGCACCAATGTTGTAAGAGTATGCTACTGAGATTATAAGTGTTCGATTGATTATTGTTCAACATAGCTTGTACTTTTTTAATTTTGAAGTATCGTATTTTTTTCTTTTTTATACAATATCTTGTTACGGTTAATGGTGGTGGCACTTATTCTAGCTACTGCTTTAGTATTGTGTAGGTTTTATAAAATGCTATTGGTTTATGCTGTTAGCTTGGACGCAGACTAGGATACCGTCAGGTTGCGAGAGGGGCTTGAGTGAAGCTCCTTTTTAGGAATACGGTATTTCCGCTTTCTAAAAAGAGCGGGAACGGGGCACCGACGCCCTACTTGCACTATACTATTTGGCATAAGTACTACTTCTATTTGCAAGTAGGGGGGCTCGCCCTATTTTTTTCTATTTTCTTCCCTATTTTCTTTACTACTTACTTTACTAATTTTTTTATAATTTGGCTATGATAATTGTTTTTCATGCCTCGGTTGTGGTTGTGTTGTATATTTTTAGAGGGCGTTATGTTAGTTTATTAGTGAGAAGTTTGGCATAAACGGCGAGTATAAAAATGTGGTTTATTGTAATGGATTTTAGTTTCGAAGGGGTTTGCCGGTGGTGAGTATGGCTTGTATGCGTTCGATGGTTTTGCGCTCGCCGAGGAGGGATAAAAATGTATCTCGTTCGAGGTCTAATAGATATTGTTCATTGACTTTAGAGGGCTGGCTTAGGTCGCCTCCGCAGAGAACATAGGCAAGTTTTTCGGCTATTTTGCGGTCGTGGTCGGTTGCGAATCCGGCGATATTGAAGGCGGCTGCACCCGCGAGTAGGGCACCTAATGCTTGCTTGCCATATACGGTGATATCGTTGCTTGGTATGGGTTGAGCGTAGCCTGAGGCGGCGAGTTGGAGTGCTTTTATTTTTGCGTCGGCAGTCAATCGGCGGGGGTTGATGGTGATGCTGTCGCGGCCGTAGATTAGTATATTTTGGTCATAGGCTTCGTGTGCACTTGTAGCTACTTTAGCGGTTGCGATGTTGGTGAAGCCTTGTATTAATCGGTTGAATACGATGTCGCCTTCTTGGCTATTTTCGCTGATACGTTTGACGGTTTCTTTTGTGCCGCCGCCGCCGGGTATAAGGCCTACGCCTACTTCTACAAGCCCTATGTAGGTTTCGGCTGAGGCAACTACGCTGTCGGCGTACATAGTCATTTCGCAGCCTCCGCCTAAGGTGAGTCCATGTGGTGCAACTATGGTAGGTACGGGGTTGTAGCGCACGCGCATCATTGTTTTTTGGAATTGTGCGATTGCAAAGTTTAGCTCGTCCCATTCTTCTTCTAGTGCCCACATCATGAGCATCATTAGGTTGGCCCCTGCACTGAAGTTGGGTGCGTCGTTAGCGATTACGATACCTTCGCATTTGCCTTGTTCGGCAAGGTCAAATGCTTTGTTCATACCTTCTATAACGCCTGCTCCAAGGGCATTCATCTTACTATGAAATTCTACATTGATAATATTGTGCCCTATGTCGATAATCGAACAATCGCTGTTAGACCAGATGGTTTTGTCGGGTTTATAATTTTCTAATATTATAAATGTTTCGCTACCTGGGAGCATTTCGTAGTCTTGCTTGCCGATACTATAAAACATTTTTTTTCCGTTTTCTACTTTATAAAAACTTGTAATACCATTACTTATCATGGTATCAAGCCAAGGAGCATAATCGATTTTTTGTTGTTGCATAGTTGCCGCTAAGGTAGCAATGCCGAGTAGGTCCATAGTTTCAAAAGGGCCTAATTCCCACGCAAATCCAGCTTTTAAGGCATCATCAATTTGATACACATGATCGGCTATTTCGTTGATGCGCAAAGTGCAATATGCACTCACGGTGAGGGTCATTTTTTGTAAAAACTGTGCTCCTATATCGGTGCCTTTGTGTAGTATTTTAATTCTCTTTTTTAGCTCGTCTATTGGTTTTGCGGCACCTATACAATCAAATTTTACTTTCTTTTTATCCTCATATAACATTGTATTGAGGTTGAGGGTTTGGATTTTTTTGCCTGTTTCGTCTTTTGTTTTTAAATAAAATCCTTGGTTGCTTTTGTCTCCTAACCAATTGTTTTGTATCATTTTTTCAATATAATCGGGTATCAAAAACAGGTCGCGTGAGGTGTCTGCGAGGCAATCTTTATAGGTGTTGTGTGCTACTTTGACAAGCGTATCGAGTCCTACTATATCACAGGTTCTGAATGTCGCACTTTTGGGTCGTCCGCTTATCGGACCAGTTAGTGCATCTACTTCGTCCACATTTAGCCCTAATTCTTGCATGTGTTTGAATACCGCCATTATGCTGAATACCCCTATTCTATTGGCGATGAAGGCGGGAGTATCGTTGCAAACGACGGTTGTTTTGCCTAGAAATAAATCGCCATAATGTTCTAAAAAATCGATTACTTCTTGGCTAGTTTCGTTGCTAGGTATTATTTCTAATAAACGAAGGTAGCGAGGAGGGTTGAAAAAATGGGTACCGCAAAAGTGTTTTTTAAAATCGTCGCTACGTCCTTCTAGCATTGTATTTATAGAGATACCAGAGGTGTTAGTAGTAATGATACTACCTAGTTTGCGGTATAATTCAACTTGCTCAAACACATTTTTTTTGATATCGATATTCTCCACTACGGCTTCTAAAATCCAATCGCACGTAGCTATATCTTTTAGGTTGTCAGTGAAGTTGCCCGTCGTAATATTGTGTAATTTATTTTTGTGATAAAGGGCAGCAGGATTGGATTTCAAGGTATTAGACAAGGCCTCATCTACTATCCTGTTTCTTACTATTTGGTGTTCTAAAGTAAGATTTTTATCTATTTCTTTAGGGCTTAGTGTACTCGGTACTATATCTAACAAAAGTGTTTTAACGCCAATGTTAGCGAAGTGGCAAGCGATACGTGATCCCATAATACCTGAACCTAATATGGCTATGGAGCGGATGGATTTATTCATACAAAATCGTTAATTATTTTAATTTTGTAAAAATATATTGA
>JAYVJZ010000063.1:0-13889 GCA_043768865.1 Sphingobacteriales bacterium | reverse complement strand
ACAATGTAATAGAAGGGGATGGCACAAAGCCTAAATTGTACTCAGGCCCTGAGCTTTTTGATAGGGTGTTTGGTGGAGGCACGGTGGATATTCGTCCCGCAGGCAACGTAGATATTACCTTAGGTGGCACTTGGCAAAACATTCAAAACCCACAACTGCTAGAGCGTCAGCGCAAGACAGGCAACTTGGATTTTGATATGAACATCAACCTCAACGTGATGGGAAAAATAGGAGAGAAGCTCAAACTACAAACCACATACAACACGCTAGCTACATTTAATTTTGAAAACCAAGTCAAATTAGAATATACAGGCAACGAAGACGAGATTATTCAAAAACTAGAAGCCGGCAACGTAAGTATGCCCCTCAAGAGTACTTTGATACAAGGTTCACAAACATTGATGGGATTTAAAACACAATTGAAATTTGGGAAATTATCGGTAACTACTTTGCTCTCTCAACAGCAATCTAAATCAGAAAATATAAAGGTAGAAGGGGGTGCACAGATCAAGAATTTTGAAATAATGGCTGATCAATATGAAGAAAATAAGCACTTTTTTTTAGGGCAATATTTTGCAAAAGGCAACCCAATCACGGGTAAAGAAGGATTTGAAAATGCCTTAAAAAATCCGCCTGCAGTCAATTCATTATTTCAAATTACAAAACTTGAAGTTTGGGTAACTAACACCCGTAATGTAGCCGAAAACACCAGAGAAATTGTGGCATTCTCAGACTTAGGAGAGTACCAACCTTACTCTAATCAACTGCTACCGAGCGTTGATGTTTTGCCAAGTTTTAAGAGTAATAATTTATATTCTAAGCTAATAGCTCAAGGTGCAAATACGCGCGATATCAGCTCTGTAATATCCACACTCACAGGGCCTGCATTCAATCTACAAGCAGTGCAAGATTTTGAAAAAACACGAATGTTTAAGCTTAATGAGCAAGAATATTCATTCAATCCTCGGTTAGGGATTTTGTCTTTGAATACGCAATTGAAGCCCGCTGAGGTGCTCGGTGTGTCATATCAATATAGCTACAACGGGCAGGTGTATCAGGTAGGAGAATTTTCGCAAGATGTAGCGAGTGATACGACAGGCAATAAAATCTTGTATGTCAAATTATTAAAAAGCACTAGCATACGCACACAGTTACCGATTTGGGATTTGATGATGAAAAATATTTATTCACTTGGTGCTTACCAAATCAATAATGACGAATTTCGATTAGATGTATTGTTTTTGGATCCAGGGGGCGGAGAAAAGCGATATATACCTGAGGGTACAGGTGTGCAAGGCATTCCATTGATTTCTCTTTTGGGATTAGATAAATTAAACGTTCAAAATGACCCCGACCCGGACGGGGTGTTTGACTTCAATCCGTTAACCATCAACACAAACAACGGTCGTATGATGTTCCCTGTTTTAGAACCTTTTGGATCGTCGTTACGAAATAAATTCTCAGTTGCACAGCCCGATTTAGCGAACAAATACACTTATGACAGTTTGTATCGATCTACCAAAACGATGGCATTGCAATTCCCAGAAAAAAACAGATATAAAATAAAAGGAACGTATCGCTCTAGTGTATCAAACGAAATATCATTAGGGGCATTCAACGTCCCAAAAAATTCAGTAAAAGTAACGGCAGGTGGGCGTTTGCTGCAGGAGAACATAGATTATACAATCGATTACAACTTAGGTAGAGTAAGAATCTTGAACGATGGTATTTTGAACTCAGGTGTTGCTATTAACGTAAATTATGAAGACCCTGCGTTGATTGGGTTTCAAGTGAGGCGACTATTAGGCACACGTTTGGATTATAATCATAGCAAAAATTTATTTTTAGGAGCTACTTATATGCAATTGAGCGAGCGACCATTTACACAAAAAGTAAACATAGGCGACGACCCAATCAATAACAGAATTATAGGAATAGACGGGAGTTTTAATAACGAACTACCGACACTCACTCGATGGGTTGATAAGTTACCTTTTTATTCAACAAAAGAGCAATCTACCATTAACTTAAACGGAGAGGCTGCTAAGTTCATACCCGGACACAGCAAGTTGATTGGCAAAGAAGGACAAGTGTATTTAGATGATTTTGAAGGCTCGGCAACCGAATACGATCTTCGCTTTCCGATCAATGCTTGGGTACAAGCCTCAACACCCTTCAATGCTATTGACCCACAAGGGTTTGAGATGTTTCCAGAGGCACGATTTATAGATTCTATTGGGGGCAACATTAACCGCGCTAAATTATCGAATTACAACATAGACCCAATATTTACAAGCAACAATTCCTCGACACCTAATAATATAAAAGACAATAAAGCGGAGCAGGAGAACCCCTACGTTCGCATGTATCAAGAGATTGATATTTTTCCAAACAGAAGCAGTCAATTAGGACAACAGACTCAACTATCTACTTTTGACCTTGGGTATTATCCCAAGCAGCGTGGGCCTTATAATTTTGATTATACGAATGTGAATGCGGACGGTTCATTGAAAAACCCAAAAGATAGATGGGGCGGTATTATGCGTGCCATTGATTACAACGATTTTGAAAATGCCAATGTTCAATTTATGAGTTTTTGGTTGCTCGATCCTTTTATTTTAAACCAAGATACAGGAGATATTTATATTAATCTAGGGAGCATAAGCGAAGATGTTATAAAAGATTCGCGTCAATCGTTTGAAAATGCGTTGCCCAAAAATGGGGATATCAATAAGGTTGATACCACCAACATAGGTGTCGTAGCTAAGTACCCACCTATAACCTCTAACTTTGACACCGACCCGAGCTCGAGAGAAGTGCAAGATGTGGGATTGGACGGTTGTAACAATACGGTTGAAAAATCAAAATTTAACAATTTTATCACAGCTATCGCCCCTGTGTTGAACCCATCTGCATTGAGCACGCTGCAGGCAGACCCATGCTCCGACGATTATCATCATTATCGAGGCGATGATTATGATACCCAAGAGTTAGGGGTTTTGAGTAGATACAAAAAAGTGAATGGAAGTGAGAATAATTCTCCCGTTATTTCAAGTAACCAAACGTTCATAAATTCATCGAGTCAATTGCCGGACATCGAGGATTTGAATAGAGATTTTACATTGAACGAGAACGAGGAGTATTTTCAATATCGCATACACATGGAGCCCAATATGCAAGTCGGCTCTAACTTCATAACCGAAAAAGTGAGTTTCAACAGGCCACACAACGGGGTCAATAGAGAAGTTACTTTTTACCATTTTGTTATTCCAATTGATCAATATGAACACAAAGTAGGAGGCATACAAGATTTTAGATCTATTCGATTTGTAAGAATGTTTTTGACCAACTTCAAAGACAGTGTAACGTGCCGTTTTGCTCGCATGGATTTGATACGCAACCAATGGAGGAATTATAATTTTTCGTTGCTCAATCCCGGCGAATACCTACCTGACGATACCAACGATGCTACATATTTTAACACAGGTGCTGTAAATTTTGAAGAGAACTATAATCGAACCCCAATACCGTATGTTCTTCCACCAGGCATTATTAGAGAATTGAACGCCGGAGCAGCAAATACCACAATTCAACAAAACGAACAGTCCCTTTCATTGAAGGCGTGCAATCTAAAAGATGGCGATTCACGAGGCGTGTTCAAAACGATTAATTTAGATTTGCGCAACTTCAAACGTATGCGCATGTTCATACACGCAGAAGAATTGTCAGGCAGCAATTCCCCTATTAACGACGGAGAAGTGCACGCATTTATACGAATTGGGTCCGATTTTGTGAATAATTATTATGAATATGAGATTCCTTTGAAAATAACCGACCCGACCACACTGCCTGAGTTGATATGGCCCGTTTCAAATCAATTGGATTTGCTCATCGACTCGCTGAGTAGCTTGAAGCTATTGCGAAATTCTACCAACAAACCATTCGCATTGCCTTACTCCATAGTCAATGCCTCAGGGCATAAAATGACGGTCATAGGCAACCCCGAACTAGGGCGAGCATCGGCAATAATGTTAGGGATAAGAAACCCCAAAAACGATGGCACTCGACCCGACGACGGCTTGCCAAAATGCGCTGAACTCTGGTTTAATGAGTTGCGTATGTCGGGCTTTGACGAAAAAGGAGGGTACGCAGCTATCGCAAGAGCAGATATAAAATTAGCTGATTTAGGTTCAATAAACCTATCGGGCAATATGCACACACAAGGTTTTGGTGCGTTAGATCAACGCATTCAAAACCGATTTAGAGATAATTTTTATTCCTACGACGCCTCTGCTTCAATCGATTTAAGTAAATTTTTACCAAAAAAATCAAGAATAAAATTACCTATATATGCCGGAATACAACGTAGCGTGAGTTCTCCGCAGTTTGACCCTTTTGATAGTGATATTGAATTGAAAGATAAAATAGATGCTGTGAGAGCCAAGCAAGGCAAAGCCGCAGGCGATAGTATTCGCAGAATTGCTCAGGTGCGTCAAACAGTTAAAAGTTTTAATTTAACGAACGTCAGACGCGATAGAAAACCCGATGCTAAGCCCAAGATTTATGACATTGAGAACATAAATGTGAGTTATAGCTATCAACAATTAGATAGGAGTAACCCTCAAATAGCGAGTGACAAAATGGAACATCACAAGGCCGGTATAGGGTATAATTATAGCTTAAAAACAAAATATATCGAGCCATTTAGAAAATTGATAAAATCAGAGAACAAGTTTTTGAAACCTATCAAAGAAATAAATTTTAATTTCAAACCCTCGGAGTTGAGTTTTAGAAACGACTTTGATAGAGATTTAGGCACGTTAGAACTCCGAAAGCTGAGTCCCGATCCGTTGCCAAATCCCAAAACATTTATTAAAAGCTTCACGTGGACGAGGGCGTACAATGTCAGGTTTGATTTAACAAAATCATTGAAACTCGACTTCAATGCCACCAACCAAAGTCGAATAGATGAGCGCAAAGGACGACCACAAAAAGGGGTACTACTCGATACATTGAAATTTGACGCCGAACCTTGGGGACGCTCAACGTTGTATAATCAAACGGTCAATGCCTCTTATAGTTTGCCTATTGATAAAATTCCATATTTAGATTGGTTTAAAGTAAAAGCACAATATGGAACAAATTTTGGTTGGATAGGTGCATCACGAACACAAGAGGCGTTATCATTAAAAAATACCGTTACCAATTCACAAAATAAACAATTGAACGGAGACTTCGATATCAAAAAAATATATGAAAATTTTGCTTTTTTAAAAGAATACAACAAATCACAGTTCCCGAGTGCAGCAAAAAAAGAAACCAAAGCAGGAGGAAAAAATGCGGTAGATCCTGAAGGTGCTAATCCCAAAAATGATCCTAAAAACATGTTAAAAAATGGAACAGATAAAGATTCTAAATCATTGAAAGACCAAAAAGGAAACAAAGCAGGAGGTAAAAATATTGACCCAACAGCCAAAGGAGCAACAGATGAACAGCTAGGGGCGGATAGTAAAAATGCATTAAAAAATAAAAAGAAAATAATAGTGGCAACACCACTGCTAGCAGCACTTATAAAACCCTTGATAAGTTTAAAAAAGGTGAATTTTAATTATTCTGAAACAGGGGCAACCACACTACCAGGCTATAATTATAGAAGCAAATATTTTGGTTTGAATCCATATAATGATATTGCTCCCACCGCTAATTTTGCCTTTGGAGATCAAAACGAAAATGATTATCAAGAGTTTTTGCAAGCAGCAGCAGAAAAAGGTTGGATAACACGAGATACAATGCTGAACACCTTGTTCACAAAGCAACGGACAAGGACATTTACACTAAAATCCAATTTTGAGTTGTATTATGATTTGAAGCTAGATTTGAATTTTAGCAAACAATACACTAATGATTACAACGAATTGTTTAAGATTAAAAATGGTCGTTTTCAGCATTTAACCCCCAACGAAAGAGGCAATTGGAGTATAAGCTACTATTCACTCGGCACCATGTTTGAAAAAGTTGGAGAAAACAATTCGTCAGCTACATTCAAACGATTTGAAAATAATCGCACCACAATTATCAAACGACTAAAAGACGCAAACCCTTATTACGCCAATAGTTCAAACGATACATTTCAAAATATAAATCATTATGGCATCTATCAACAAGATGTATTGCTGCCATCGTTCATTGCGGCGTATAGCAACAAGGACGCTTCAAAAGTGAAAATGGATATTTTTTCGTATATACCAAGGCCTAACTGGCGCCTGACCTACACGGGTTTGAGCAACATTCCAGCTCTCAAAGATATTGTACAATCAATAAATATTTCACATGCTTACACCAACACTATGTCAGTGGGCAGCTTCGCTTCCAATTTATATTACGTCGATACGTTAGATGTGTATGCTTTTAATTATGACACCTTGAATGGCAATTTTTTCCCTCGATACAACATTCCGATGTTGAGCATCAATGAGCAATTGTCGCCTTTGTTGGGAATCGATGTTGCATTTAAAAAACCAAGAATGACAGCTAAAATAGAATATAAAATGGGGCGAACATTGGGATTGAGTTTGATTGATTATCAGTTGATAGAAAGTAGAAACAAAGAACTCACCGTTGGGGTAGGTTACAAAGTGAAAGGGTTAAATTTGAGATTTATAAAAGTGAAAGGTAAACCGCTTGTGCTAGAAAATGACCTTAATTTTAGGTTTGATTTTTCGATACGCGACAATCAAACTACAAATAGAAAATTAGATCAAGAGGTCAATGATATAACTCGTGGGAGCACCGTTTATAGAATCGCTCCAAGTCTGGATTATATGATTAATAGTAAGTTGAATGCAAGGTTATTCTACGACAGAACGTTCAATAATCCTAAAATTGCTAATTCTTTTCCAATGACAAACACAAGAGCTGGGTTAACTATTCGGTTCACATTGGGGTCATAAAAAGCAATTTAATGCCACTATGGCATATTGCTTGCCATTATGGCATTATTATTTGAATGGTACATAGTTTGATTAGTAGGTTATATAATACAATTATTTTTATAATCCATTAAATTTTTTAAAACTATGAAAAACATGACTTTCAATCCATTTTTTAGCCCAGCGCCTGCCTTGTTTGATGTATTTGTTAATAACTTTTATGATGATCCGATTTTTCAAAAAAAAGAAAGTAAATCTTTGTTATATGATATAACTGAGAATGCTGATTTTATTACTATTTCGATGGTATTGCCCGGTTATTTAAAAGAATTTATCAGCATCAAATTAGTAGAAAATCATTTGAAAATAAGTGGAAAAGTAGCTAAAGAAAAATCTGTAAATGGCGAAAATTTACTTAATACCAAATTGATAATCAATGATTTTGAACAATCTTTTAAAATCAAGGTTGAGGTAGATGCCAATGCAGTAACGGCAAATTTGCAAAACGGAATTTTAATTGTATCTTTGCCCAAGCAAAAACGAGAAATAGCTTCTAAAGAAATTATCATCTCTTAGTTAAGGGTTAAAAAACTGGGGCGTTTTTGTTGCCATCAAGCCTTGCTGTAAAGCAAGGCTTTTTTTTATGAAAAATAAGTATTTTTAAAAATTAACTAGTCATTTAGTAGTTAATTTTCTACAATTATTATCCTACATTGTTAGTCAGTCGTTTTTCTGTTTTCAAGAATAATCCTTTTTATTTTGAATATAATGTTTGTGGCTTACATGATTTAATTAAAAGGCTATTACCTTTTTTTTATAGTTTTTTATAATTTGGTTTAATTGAAAAACTCAAATTTAATATTACAGATTTTCAGACTTAATTTCTAACATAACTGTATGATAAAATTATTATTTTTTAAATAAAAGAGAGCTATTTGTAAAAAGTAAGAATAAAATATTTTATTTCTTATTATTTTTAACGACTAAGTTTGATTTGTAATATAAATTTGTACTTATTCTTAAACAAAAATATATGCTTGCCTATCACGCTTTATTATCGACTATTTTATCAAACGGAGCTATTAAGTCCGACCGAACAGGTACAGGAACTAGAAGTATTTTTGGGTATCAAATGCGTTTTGATTTGCGAGCGGGATTCCCATTATTAACCACTAAAAAAGTTCATTTTAAAAGTATTGTACATGAGTTGCTTTGGTTCTTAAAAGGCGATACTAATGTTACTTATTTACAAGAAAATGGAGTTCGTATTTGGGACGAGTGGGCAGACGAAAAGGGTAATCTAGGACCTGTATATGGTGCCCAATGGCGCAGTTGGCAGGGAGCTAACGGTGAGGCTATTGATCAGATCACACAGGTGATTAATGATATTAAGAACAATCACGACTCGAGGCGGCTCATAGTCAGTGCTTGGAATGTTGCCGATATTGATAAAATGAAACTCCCTCCATGTCATTTGCTTTTTCAGTTTTATGTGGTTAATCGAAAGCTCTCTTGTCAGCTATATCAACGCAGTGCTGACGTGTTTTTAGGTGTTCCTTTCAACATTGCATCCTATGCTCTTTTGACTATGATTATGGCTCATGTTTGTGATTTAGAGCTTGGCGAATTTATTCTCACTATGGGCGATGCTCATGTGTATGAAAATCATATTGAGCAGGCGAAAGTTCAATTGACTAGAACTCCTAAAACCTTGCCTACGCTACATATTAACACTGAAAATAAAAATATTTTTAACTTCAAATATGAGGATTTTGAGTTAGTCAATTATCATCCTGATCCCCATATAAAAGCGGAGGTGGCGGTTTAATTAGAAGAAGTATCGATTATATCATTGATAACCCAATTCGCCATGTGCAGACCAAATTGTGCTGGCAGGTGGGAAATAGTTCCATAAAATGACTTTTTGAAACGGCTACCTTCTGTTAATTTCATTGATTTTTTAATAGCTGGTTCAGGCGAAAAAACTGCCATAACTCCATTTTGTATGTTTACTTTCTTGAGGCGTTTGCGAATATAACTCGCAAATGGGCACATGTAGGTGGCTGATATGTCCACTGTGGTAACTAACAAAGAATTTTTTTTAGCACCTGCTCCCATGCTACTTATCACTTTGACTTGGTGGTTGTATGCAGCTTCAATCAAAAATAACTTAGGGGTCAGGCTGTCAATACAATCCATCACATAATCAAAGTTGTTTGATTTTATTAGTTCGATAGTGTCTCTTGGGTTTAAAAAATTTGGAATCACACGTAGGTTAATAGCTGGATTTATGTCCATGATTCGTGCCTGCATAATCAATGATTTTTGCTTACCAATTGTCGAATCTAAGGCAACTAATTGCCTGTTTTTGTTGCTTACATCTACCACATCGCCATCTACAATTGTTATATTACCAACACCGCTTCGTGCTATAAATTCAGCTGCAAAGCTACCTACACCACCCAAACCAACTATCAATACTTTCTTGCTTTGCAATGCCAAAAGAGCTTCCGCACCTATCAGAAGTTCTGTGCGTTCCAACCAATTATTCATTTATCTTATTTTTTTTTGATGTTTATTAAATCATTTCCAATATCGCTTCTGTGCCATTTGTTAGCATATTTTATTTTATTACATACCCCATAAGCTCGTTGTATAGCTGCTTCTAGCGTACTGCCCAAGCCAACGGCTGCTAGCACTCTGCCTCCATTAGTTACGTATTTTTCATCTTTAATTTTTGTGCCCATTTGATATATTATTTCGTGTTCTGTTAATGGTTCAATTGCGATATTTTTATCTTTTTCAAATTCCAACGGGTACCCCAAACTAATGTTGATTACGGCAACTGCAGTGTCGTTTTTTTGATTACAAGTAGTTGTTTCATTCAAAGTCCCATTTGCTGCCTTTAATAAATAAGGCAATAGGTCATCGTTTATTCTTGGGAGAATAACTTCTGTTTCCGGGTCGCCTAATCGTGTGTTGTATTCTATCAAATAGGGTTCTCCATCTACTACCATCAATCCAAAAAATATAAATCCGCAGTAATCAATAGTTTCACTTTTAAGACCCTCAATTGTTGGGGTTATTATTTTTTTAATAATTTTATTGTTTAGCTCCTCATCACAAAACACCACCGGCGAAACGGCTCCCATGCCTCCTGTATTAAGTCCTGTATCATTGTTGCCTTGACGTTTGTAGTCTTTTGCATCGGGCAATCGATAATAATTTTTCCCATCTGTTAGCACAAAACAACTCATTTCAATTCCTTTTAAAAATTGCTCAACAACGATATTTTTACTTGCCTCTCCAAATTTTCCATTTAACATCTGCTCAACCTCAACCAAGGCCTCTTCGTGTGTTTGGCAGATTACAACTCCTTTACCCAGCGCCAAACCATCTGCTTTGATTACTATCGGTAGTTGATGGTTTGTAACATATTTTTTTGCCTCTATCATTTGTGTTGCTTCAAATACTTCATACTTCGCCGTTGCAATCATGTTTTTCAACATAAATTTTTTTGAAAATATTTTACTACATTCTAGCTGAGCAGCTTTTTGATTAGGACCAACTACGGCTACTGAACTATTGTTCACTCTCAAATAGTCAACTACTCCCGCTGCGAGTGGGTCGTCAGGCCCTATTACAACTAATTGTATATCATTAGCAAGTATAGCTTCACTTATGGATTTGAAATCTAAAACGTTGCCAATAAGATTGTGTGCAATAGTCGCTGTGCCTGCATTGCCGGGCATTACGTAAATCTTCTTGCAGCTTGGTGAGTTGCCAATATGGTGTGCTAATGCGTGCTCACGTCCGCCGCTTCCTACTATTAATACATTCATAATTATTAATTTTATGAAAAAAGGCGATGTGTTATATGCAACACATCGCCTTAATTGATTATTATTACTTTTTTAGGAATTAATACTTACTTTTTCCATTCAACTCACCACCCTTGTAGCCCAATACTTTGACTGTTGTGCGTCTGTTAGCTTGGTGTTCGACTTCAGTGCATCTACTATTGCTCGTTGGTTCGCAGGGGCAATTGTTTGTCAATACGCTTTCGCCATATCCTTTGGAGCTAATGCGTGAGCGGCTGATTCCATGATTTACTATATACAATGCAGAGGCTTTTGCACGTTTTTCTGATAAGTTTTTATTGTATTGTGATGTCGCTCTACAGTCTGTGTGTGAGCCTAACTCTATTTCAAGGCTTGGGTTGCGTTGCATCAAATCAACTATTTTATCTAATTCAACTGCAGCATCGGGGCGTATGTATGATTTGTCTAAATCATAATAAATGTTGTTGAGTGTGATTAACTCTTCTGATACTTCAATTTTGATAAGTTCCATTGCGAGCTTCATGTTGGTAGATGTGGCATTCGAGCAATCGCCAATTCTAGTTTTCTTAGTATCATCAAAATATCCGTCTTTTTGAGCTATAACTGTATAGTCAGTGTTGGCTATACCCTCAGTTTTGAACATTCCATTTTCGTCTGTTGTCAGGTATTTAGGACCGTAGATACTTTGTACTTTTACGCTTGCGTTCGATAATGCGATACCTGATTTTTTGTCTGTTACAAAACCGAATATCTGGCAAGGACTAGCTTGAGATTCAAGTGGGATTTTTACAAATAATGGGATGTTTGAGTTTGCTCCACTTTTCAAGTTTTTGCATATTGGGTCTCCGTATCCGTCTTTGTCTCCGCATACTTTGTAATCTCTTTCGCAACTTACGTTGTAAGTGAATTTTCCATTCGCACCTGTTACAACTGTTCCTAATCCTTTTCCAAATTCTTCAAGTTTAACAGTTGCATTTCCGATTGGTTCGTCAGTCAATTTATCTACAACTATACCATTCAATTTTATAACACATCGTTTGAATGAATAAATATCGTCATCTCCAACCCTTGTTTCGTTTCTGTTAGAAGCTATATAACCGTACTCACCTTTATCATCTAACACATATCCAAAATCATCTTTGCTTGAGTTGATAGGCGCTCCAATATTTGAAACACTTGTCCAAGTTGAACCTTCTCCGTCGGCTGAAAATATATCTAAACCACCCATAGTTGGTAGTCCATTTGAAGAAAAAAACAACGTTCCGTTGTTATCTATAAAAGGAAATACCTCGTCACCTGATGTATTAATAGCGGGTCCTAAGTTAATTGGATTAGTGAATGTAGATCCACTTTTTGAGGCAACATAAAGGTCCATACCACCATAACCTCCGGGCATATCGCTTGCGAAATATAATTTAGAACCATTATTACTCAATGAAGGGTGTGCGGTGTTATAGTTATCACTATTGAACGTAAACTCGCTGCCATCGCCTGTTTTCCACTTTTTGTCCACTATATTGGCTTCATATATTTTTAATTTCACTGTGCCATTTTCATCTTTTCCAATTCCATCTGCTTTTGAAAAGTTATTTCTTGTTAGTATCATTTTTTTTAAGTCGCTATAGAAACTAACTGGACCTTCATGAAAACGTGTAAGCGTTTGTTTTGAACGTAATTTAGCAGGCTTGCCATACTTGGCTTGTGTAATCTCTCCACTTTTTGTAGAAGTGTAAATATCATAAAAATTACGACCTGTCCAAGTGTGATTATTGCTTACAACTAAACTATCACGGTCGCTAGAATATACGAGATTGCCTTCATATATGGCAGGTCCTATTTCGCTTTTGGTACTATTGATAGGGTAAGGAAGTTGAAAAACTTCGTAAGCATTGTTATTTTGTTGAAAATTTTTGATGTTTTTGCAAGCATCTAATAAATTTCTCGCTTTTTTGTCATTAGTAAGTTCCAAATAATTTTCTAAAACCACTTTCGCCTCAGCATATTTTTCATTGCTCATCAATGCCTCTGCATAATACAATTTAGTAATAGCTTCTGCACCCTCCATTTTTACAACCTCAGCATACCATGATTCTGCATTCCTTTGGTCATTAATCATTCGATAGCAGTAGGCTAATTTGCTTGCACCTTCTACCGTTTTTTCTTTGTTCATTGCTGCTACATATACAGGTATTACTGTATTGTAGGATAACTTATCGAACATGGAATTAGCGGTAGAAAGATTCGATTGTGCATAAGAAAAGTTGCACAATAAAAATAATAATAAAAAGGTAAATAAGGGTTTGATTAATTTCATAATATAGGTTTAATTTTATTCAATTCATTTCAAAATATGAAACAATAGTGTTGCTCCATAATTTTACAAAAATACGTTTTTTATTTTATAGTTTAGATGTTGATATGCTAGATATTTATTAACAAATTATTTTTTTTATGTATTTATTAGCTGAATTGCAGCGTATGACATTGATTTTAATGCTATTTTCATGGCACTTTTTTCAATATCAAAATCCGATGTGTGCACGTTGTGTGCGTTGCCTCCGTTAGCAGAGGCAGTTCCTATTCTATAATAACAAACGGGTATTTTTTGACTAAAAAATGCAAAATCTTCACTTGTCATACGTTTTTCTAATGTTTGGATACAAGCCTCACCTAGTAGCTCTTTTGTATATTTTTCTATTTGCGTTGTGAGTGCAATATCATTCACCAAACACGGATACCCAATTGCTATTTTCATATCAATGCTAACGCTATGTTTTTTGGCAATTGTGTCCGCTAGGTCGTTGAGTTTTTGATGAACAGAGGCACGCCACGTCTCGTTTTTGGATCGAAAAGTCCCATGTATTTTTATTGTTTGAGGTACAATATTAGTAGCCCCATTGGCCTCTATTTTTCCAAACGTCAATACATGTTCTATGTTATTAGATGTTGCCTCTTCGTTGATTTTTTGAGTTGATAATATCAACTCTGACATCGGGTATATTGGATTGTTAATGAGCTGTGGTGTGGCTGCGTGCCCCCCTTTGCCTGTGATTGTTACATACACCTCATCGCATGATGCCATGTAAAGCCCTTTATAAAAACCGACTTGCCCCGCTTG
>JAYVJZ010000062.1:0-8422 GCA_043768865.1 Sphingobacteriales bacterium | reverse complement strand
TACCCTGTCAGGGTTGTGAAGTATGAATCGGTTCAACGCAGAATAGTAGAAGGGCTTCAATTTGTTTATACAAATAAAATAATGTTAGGTGCTATGAGTTTAGACTTATTTTCAGTGTTTTTTGCGGGAGTAGAGGCTATGATACCCGTGTTTGCAGAAGAGATATTGAAAGTAGGCCCGACGGGCTTTGGTTGGCTTAGAGCCGCTCCTAGCTTGGGTTCATTTTTAATTTTAAGCTATTTGGCATTTGTGCCGAGCAATACAAAAACCGGAAAAAAATTACTCTTTTGCGTTATTGCATTTGGCGTGAGCACATTGGTATTTGGTCTGTCAAACAGCTTTTTCTTGTCGTTCATTATGTTATTTTTGAGTGGCATTTTCGATGGTTTTAGTGTCGTAGTTAGGGGTACCATCAATCAATTATTAACGCCAGATCACATAAGAGGGAGGGTGTCTGCGGTGAATAGTATGTTCATAAGTAGTAGCAATGAACTCGGCGCTGTTGAAAGTGGATTTGCAGCAAAAACAGTTGGATTAGTTACTTCGGTAGTAATTGGTAGTTGTTCAACTATAGTGATTGTATTTGGAATTGCGTTAAGTAATCCTGAATTACGAAACTTTGAAATTGCAAATTTTACAAAAAAAACAAATAAAATTGAGTAGCCATACTAGTCCTATTTAATGGCTGAAA
Source organism: Sphingobacteriales bacterium (assembly GCA_043768865.1). GTDB lineage: Bacteria > Bacteroidota > Bacteroidia > Chitinophagales > JAYVJZ01 > JAYVJZ01. The sequence goes on along the minus strand of JAYVJZ010000062.1, from coordinate 7,731 downwards.
TGAACTCTAAAAAAGCGTTAGGCACACTGACTACCTTGCGTTCTGAGTAATCAAAACATATCATACCAGTTCTTGCTTCGGCTATTAAACGCTTGTTTTGATTTGTAATTTTATAATAAATAGTAAACCCTACCCTACTTAAATCATTGAACTCCATTTCAAATTGCAACAGATCATTATAAAAACTTTCACCTTTAAAATTAATCGCTACATCTCCCATAATTAATGCTACATCAAAAAAAGATAATTCGCTACAACCTATACTAGACAGCAGTTGAAGACGAGCCTCGTGAATAAGACCAAGCAGGGCATCGTTGCCTAAGTGGTTACCATAGTTAATATCTGTGATACGAACGTTGATGCTACAGGTATGCCGAACGGTATTGGGTATTGCAATAATTTGACGTGGCATAGAAAAAAAAGTTAAAACAAAGTAATAAACGATCAAAAGACAAACAAATATAAGCTATACATTGAATTCGGATTGAAGTAAAAACACGCCATTATTACATATTTTATAAGTTGGAATAGTATTTGGCTATATGCTGTTGGATTGAATATTAATCGCTACTTTTACTATAATTAATCAAATTACCACAACGAATAACTTTATAAATATGTCTTATCAACTCAATGAAGATGACTTTGAAATGTTGCCTATAATACCAATAGGAGATAACGATGAAGAGCAAAACCTCGATGAAATATATAGTGACTTACCCGTGCTTCCTCTCAAAAATACGGTGTTGTTTTCGGGTGTAGTTTTGCCTATAAGCGTGGGTAGAGAGAAAAGTATTGCGGCTGTCAAATCGTCACAAAGTGGTGATAAAAACATACTTGTAATAGCACAAAAAAATATGGACGCCGAAGATCCTAGTGGCAACGATTTGTATCAAGTAGGTGTGTTAGCGAAATTGTTGAAATTAATCAAAATGCCTGATGGGAGCATAACGGTTATAATTCAGGGCAAACAAAAGGTGAATATAACTAAATACACAAGCGAGAGTCCATTTCTACGAGCACATGCTAAAACTATTGTTGACCCAAATATTGAGACAGATAAGAACTTTGAAGCCTTGATAAGCAACGTGAGAGAGTATGCGCAGCGCGTTGTAAATCTATCTCCTAATCTACCCTCTGAGGCTAGTATTATTCTAAAAAATATTGACAAGACTTCTTATTTGCTTAGTTTTATTACCTCTAACTTGAACATTAGTATTGATGAAAAACAAAAGATACTCGAGCTACAAGACAATGGCACGAAAGCATTGAAAGTGATGAATGCACTCCAAACGGAAGTAGATATGTTGGAACTAAAAAACCAGCTAAAAACGAAGGTGGATAGCGACTTAATGAAACAACAACGCGAGTATTTTTTGAATCAACAGCTCAAAGTAATACAAGAAGAACTCGGCGGAACAGACAGCAATACCAAAGAAATAGAGGCAATGCGAGAGCGAGCTAAGACAAAAAAATGGAACACTTCTGTTGATGAATTATTTAATAAAGAACTGCAACGACTCCAACGTATGCACCCTGCAAGCATGGAGAGTAGCATGTTGCATAGTTTTATAGATACGCTGCTAGACCTACCCTGGAACGAATATACGGAGGACCAACTTGATTTAAAAAACGCTACAACGATACTAAACGAAGATCATTTTGGATTAGAAAAAATAAAGCAACGTATATTAGAATATTTGGCAGTGTTGAAGCTAAAAGGGGATATGAAAAGCCCTATACTCTGCTTCGTAGGTCCACCTGGAGTTGGCAAAACATCGCTAGGCAAATCAATAGCCCGCAGCATGAATCGGCAATATGCACGTATCGCTTTGGGTGGCTTGCACGATGAAGCAGAAATACGTGGACACCGTAAAACGTATATTGGAGCTATGCCCGGGCGTATCATTCAAACGTTGAAGAAAGTAAAATCATCTAATCCGGTATTTATACTAGACGAAATCGATAAAGTAGGGCACGACCACAGAGGCAACCCGTCGTCGGCTTTGTTAGAATTATTAGATCCGGAGCAGAACAATTCGTTTTATGATAATTATTTAGAAACTGAATACGACCTCAGCAAAGTGATGTTTATCGCAACGGCTAACAGCCTGACTAATATCCCTACTCCCCTGCTCGACCGAATGGAAATCATACAGCTAAGTGGATATAGTGTAGAAGAAAAAATGACTATTGCACGCCAACATTTAATTCAAAAGCAACGTGAAGCCCATGGTTTGAAAGCAAAAGATGTGAAGATAAATGATAAATGTTTGCAAGCAATTGTGGAACAATATACACGCGAAAGTGGCGTGAGAGAGCTAGACCGCATGATGGCAAGCGTGATGAGATATGTAGCAAAATCGGTAGTCATTGGGGAAGCGTACGATACGAATATAAAACCTGAACAGCTACACGATATACTCGGCCCCTTGCGGTATATGCGCGACAAGTATGAAAAACAACAACCTTGCGGAGTGGCAGTAGGCCTAGCTTGGACACAAGTAGGAGGCGATATATTGTATATCGAAAGTGTAGCGAGCCCAGGCAAAGGTGGGCTAACATTGACAGGCAACCTAGGCGACGTAATGAAAGAAAGTGCCACTACTGCCTTAGCATTTGTAAAAGCAAATGCAAAAAACCTAGGCATAGATACTCGATTGTTTGATCAATATAATTTACACATACACGTCCCGGAAGGAGCGACCCCAAAGGACGGTCCTTCGGCAGGTATTACGATGATGACTACCATCGTATCAAGCCTAACACAACGAAGAGTGCGTAACAGTGTTGCTATGACAGGTGAAATTTCATTACGAGGCAAAGTAACCCCTGTAGGAGGTATAAAAGAAAAAATGTTAGCCGCCAAAAGATCAGGTATCAAAGAGATTATACTATGTTATCAAAATGAAAAAGATGTTATAGAAATAGGTGAAGAATATACTAAGGGTTTGAAATTTCATTATGTAGAAAATATGCTGGATGTAATCGAATTAGCATTAGACAAAAAACAAACATTCGATTACCCTATTGTATTAAATTAATGTAACACAATTGAATACCTATTATTACTCTAAAACCATCACCAATAGCGACATAGCAGCGTTTCAAACAGGCATCGTACACGCTGTATATAGCACGTTTGCGGGGGCAAGAGATGCTGAGTATGTATGCAGACTTCATGTGTTAGCAACTAAAAAAGAATGCGATGAAGGTATAGGCACCTTCATCAATATTCGTCATCACGCACCCGCTCATGTTGGCGAAATCATTCATTATACCTCACAATATATAAACACCGTGCGAGGTGAGATACATTGCAAATTTGAAGGAAAAGTGAACGATAAACTAATCGTGTCAGGCACTACAGGGCAGCGAGTACTATCCAAAGATAAGATAAAACAACTTTTTAACCAGTTATAGATAGTAAATCACATGTGCATTGATGTATTATAAATAACCATTTAAAGTAGTATTATTAGAAACTAAAAAAGGTATTTATTTAGTATTATAGTTTCTGCTTTAAAAAACAAAACCCTTTTACTTTATCAATATATAAAAGGAAATAATCGCTTAGTTTTCGACTTGTATTGAATGTATTCATCACCAAACTGAGATAACAATATACCCTCTTCTATAATAATTCTGTTATTAAAGGCTAAAAAAGCAGTCAAAAAAATTAAAATTAAACTAATATAATTATTTAAAGAAATACCAAAGCCTAAAATAGTGATTAGCAATCCTGTGTATGAAGGATGTCGCAACACAGCGTACAGGCCTGTTTGCAGCAATTTATGATTTTGTCTAATCGCAACATCGACCGTAAAATAAGCGCCTAGTTGCTTAACAGCAAGTAACCGAAATGTTATGCCCGATAGCATTAAAATAAGACCTATATTGCTGTATTTAGAATTTTGAAAAATAACAATATTAGTATAAAAAGAAAGTAAAACACCAATCACAACTACACTTACAATACAAACCCAAAGTAACGTCAAAGTATTGTCATTGTCGATATGCCTATCCCCCTTAGAGGAGCGAGCATAACGATTCAAATATAACTCAGTACATAACCAAAAAGCATAACAAAATAAAAAATGATAAGGCATATAATAATGAACTAAATTTATAAAATAATGTAACCAAATGTAAGCTATAATTAATCAAAACATAGGTGCTATACATCGAAAAAAACTAACTAGGTTCACAAAAAAACTAATAATTCGTTCTTGTTTTGAAATTTGCTATTTATAAAAATTAAAAAAAACCTTATAATTAAATCACAAGTTAAAATAGGATAACAAAGTAAGAAAAAATACGTAAGAATCATTCTTTTAAATCAAAACACACACGACAACGTGGCTCATAGCAGTCTTTTTCACCCAATAACAACAAGCTAGTATCAGTTGATTTGCGATAAGAAAATGAAGCAATATTGCCACAACGTTGGCAAATAGCATGCAACTTAGTGATAAAATCAGCTGTAGCAAGGAGCTGCGGCATAGGTCCAAAAGGCTTGCCAAAAGAATCCATGTCGAGGCCTGCAACTACTATTCGCTTGCCAAGACCAGCCAAAATTTTACAAACATCAGGCAACTCATTATCAAAAAATTGTGCTTCATCGATGCCCACTACTTGAGCATCAGCGGCTAACAATAGGATATTTTGAGAAGATACAACAGGGGTAGAGGCAATGTTATTTTCGTCGTGGCTTACAATATCGCTTACGCTATAACGCACGTCTGCATTGGGTTTAAATATTTCAGTGGGAAGATTTGCAATCCGAGCACGACGCAACCTACGAATTAATTCTTCTGTTTTTCCGCTAAACATACTCCCACATATTACCTCGATCCAGCCGAGTTTGCCTTGTGGATTAAATGGTTCTATGAACATGTTAATAAACTAAATAAGTTGAATTAATTTTGCTACAAATATAAAAAAATAACTACTTATTTTATACTAAAGTTATGGACAAAGTTAAAATGTTTCAGGAATCAAAAGAAAAATTGTTGCGAATAAATAAAATTTATGAGCAAACATTGCAAACAGGCAAAATGAGTAAATTGGATTATGATTTACTTATTGAACATACAAAAGAATTTTATGAAAGCATAGTTGCATTCGACCAAAGCAAGGCTTCACAGATGTTTATACCTCCTGCTCAGGAGGTTAAAAAAATATATTTAGATGACCAAATTACCAATGAGAAAGAAACTGAAAGGCAGCAATCACAACCACTTTTGGCAGAAAAAAACGCTACGTTAAGCATTGATAATTCCGCTACTGTTGCAACAGCAGACGCTCCTGCAACACAATCAATTGAACTGAACGATGTGCCAAATATCAAAGAAAATGAAGAGGTAAAATCTGAAGAAATATACACAAATCAAACAATAGAAACACCAGTTGAAAAGAGTTTTTTTAGCCCAAAAATCGCCTCTATTTTCAAAGATTTGAATACTGATAATGAAACAAAATACACAGAACAGCCTATCGAGAAAGCATCAAATAATGATGCAAATACAGCAATAACGGCGGGTAAAGAAAATCAAACGCCACTCAATGATTTTAATCAAACCTATGCTCAAAAAATGAGCTTACATCAATCTCATAAAAAAGATTTATTAAAAATGATTGGGTTCAATGAGAAGTATATTTTTTTGACAGAGCTATTTAATGGCAACGCAGTAGTGTACCTTGAAACTATGAATCAATTGAATAGTTGTCAAACGTATTCTAGTAGTTTTCAAAAAATAAATGAGTTGAAATCTATACACAATTGGGCGAACGATAATGAGGGCTTGATATATCTTAACAAATTAATTGAGTTACAGTATAGTTAGTTTGTACCGTATCTGTGAAATCTATAAGCTAGCAACCACGTCTATGTTAGAGCTCGTTTTTTTTCTTACAATTGGATAATTAGATACATATTATTCTGCTAAAAATTCTTATAATCATATCAGTTTTGTTGCTTTATTTTTTTTGTATTAACAAGGCTGCAACGCCTATTTGTCTTTACTTTTTTATTGCAATATAGTAATTATTGTCCTTTTCATTAAACCAAAAACCTACTATTTTCTAGCGAGAAGTATGATATTAATTGCCCAACAATCACTACTATACAAACATGTATTACTTTCTATTAAATAGATTTAGTAGCTGATTTTTTACAGCTATTTTTTAAAAATATAGCTGCTTATAAGCTGGAGCTAACGATAATTATAAATGAACTTTACTTACAATTATTGTAAATAAATGATAATTTCAACTAAAAAATAGTAAGAAATGAGATTGCTAATGGCAAGGAAAGTTTGAAAAAAAGTGTTACAGAACTGAATTTTTACCCAAAACAGAAGCACTCTCCCACCGAGCCACAACTTGAGCAGCGACTATATCGCCGGTAACATTGAGCACTGTGCGGCACATGTCGAGCAGCCTATCTACGCCTATGATGATGCCTATCGCAGCTGCCGGAACGCCAATAGTTGTAAGTATAATTGCGATGACAGGCAATGAGCCACCGGGCACGCCTGCAGTACCTATGCCCGCCAAAATGCAAATTATCATCACATAGAATTGTTGTCCAATCGACAGATCAACACCAAAACATTGAGCTAGAAAAAGCACTGTAACTCCCTCGTATAGGGCGGTTCCATTTTGATTAGCGGTGCTACCGATAGTTAATACAAAGTTAGCTATAGGTTTAGGGATTGATAATTTTTCATTGACCACTCTCAAAGCCGTTGGTAGAGTTGCATTACTGCTGCTTGTGCTAAATGCAGTAAGCATCACCTCCTGTATGTTTTTAAAAAATAATCTTGGAGATACTTTGGCAATATATTTTAAAATAAGTGAAAAAGTTCCAAATTGATGAATACAAAGTGCGGTAAAGCAAACCGAAAAATATTTTAATAATAAAAAAATAATCGAAAAACCCATAGAAGATGTTAGACTAAAAAGCAGGGCTGCAACACCATAAGGAGCCAACTGCATAGCCATGTTTATCAACCTCATACTGACTTCAAATAAGCTTTCAAAAAAATCTTTGACAGGTTTTGCCTTTATTGGGTCTAAGCCGTTGAGAGCAATGCCGAGCATAAGTCCAAAAAACATAACTGCTAAAATGCCTCCTCCACTATATGAACTATCAAAGGCTCGAACCATGTCTTCGAGTGGATTTTTAGGCACTATTTGAGAAATAATATCACCAATATTTTTGTTTTTTACGAGCTCCATATTGCTAGTTACGGTAGAGACTTTATCTTGAAACTTTTCTATCAACATAGAGCGGTCGGTAGCGCTCAAATCTGCTCCAGGCTTAAAAATAATAACCATCGTGATGCCAATAAATACTGAAATCATTGATACCACAATGGTATAGTACAATGTTTTAAGTCCTATAGAACCTAACTTTTTGAGGTCGTCTATTTCGCTAATACCATTGATGAGAGCACCTAACAGCAGAGGTATCACCATCATAAAGATGAAACGTAAAAAAATATCGCCTACAGGTTTTACCCATAATAAAATCGTGGAGATAGTACTTTGCGAAACACCAAAAAACTGAAGCAACAGGCCAGAAATTGAGCCTATTAACATTCCGATTATGATTTTATAATGCAGTGGTAATTTGAATGAAAACATGAATGAGTTACTTATTATTAAAAATAAGACACGAAAATAAAAACAAAAACATAGAAACCTATTTTTATTTAAAATCTAAAA
>JAYVJZ010000061.1:0-8102 GCA_043768865.1 Sphingobacteriales bacterium | reverse complement strand
CTATCGACACGTAGTTTGATGGTTGTAAGGGTAGGCACTAAACCTTGTTCTATTGGTAACATTTCAAAACCTGGCTCTACGTGAGACATTGAAACCCACATAGCGTTGCGGTAGATAGTAGTTAATGTTGGCACAGCGACGTTTAGCTCATTATACATTGTCAAACCGTTGTCATACTTTGTTTTCATTACATAAATATAATGCATGCCTCCTAGTATTGGGTTTTGAAACGGATAATTATTACCGCTAAATTGCCCTAATCTACTTGTTGGATTAAACAACATATCGGTACCATTCTCTCCAGAATAAAAAGAATTTTCAGAGAAGACAACATTCAATCGTTCACAGGTTTCTACATTAATAGCATAACCCGGAAACCAAGAACGCCCCTTTTCACCGCTTGGGTCTGCCACTCCGTTTTTATCTACTGAGGGTGATTTGCGTAAGTTGAATTTTTTTGCTCCTCCAATATTCAGGTTAGCCTCTTCTCCCATTTCTATAACTACACACTGTGTCCATAGCGATTTATCGCTTGTCAAAACTACATCAACACTCGAAAGTTCATTCAATGTGTTAGAGGGTTGAGTGCTGTTAGATGGGCTAAAAGCAGGACCAAAAGCTAGTTGATAAGGTGCGGAAGCTCCCGTAGGCTCAACACCACCCGATGCTACTGAGGCAAGTGCATACGGAGCCCATGTACCTTCTATAAATTTTGTAAAATTCTTGTTTGGATCTCTACCTAAATAATCGTCCCAATCAATATTAAATGTACCTACAGTAGGATCATCGTTCACACCTGATCGTATCCAATTTTGATACCCTTCCGTACCACCATCAGGCAACCCCGTAAGCCATTGTTTCTGCGGCTCTTCAAACGTTATTTCACTTCCTACAAAACCATTGCCTGTTTGTTGTACTTGTATTCTACCAGGCTCAAATGTTTGTCTTATATTCACACTAAATCCCCAATTAAGTGAATCTTGATTAAATGTCGGGCAACCTTGCTCATTAGGCAAAGCAATGCTACGCTGACTGTTCATCACTTGACCGGTAGTGAGATTGGTCAATTTCCATGTTGATGTAAATTCTATTGGTGCCGTACCCGGTACTTTATCAAGTATTTCTAATCTAAACCTGTCGCTAGGCACTTTGGTTGGATCATAAATTTTAACACTTACAGGCCCAGCATTTTCTAAATAAATGGGGTTGTAGCATTGACCAAAAGCAATAGTAGAATCAACAGACTCTTTGCTTAATTCTAAAAAATTTCCGTTATTTCCAGTACCTTCTATGCGTTTGATGCGTGGGCCTTGACCGACAGTTGCATTCAGAACCATACCATTGTTTTCGGCAGCTGATAAGTGTGGAATGCCCACAAAATTTTGCAAACTACCGAGTGTACTGATTCTACTTTCTATGTAAGGTATCGCTTGTTGTGTGTTTAAGTTGGGTGCATCTACCTGATAAGGAGCAAAATTATTATACGCATAAGCCAATGGATAAAAATAATATGCTTTTTGGTTAATTAAGTTTTTACCCGTGAATGCATCAGTTTTAACAGACAAAGTATGTGTTATATTGTTGTTCTCTGCATTTGTAACTTGTGGAACTGGGACTATACCAACACCTTCCACACTTGTATAATTTATAATATTGGAGATATTGTTTTTTAAATCACATTGAAATATTAAGCGAGCCTGAGCCGGATCAACGAGATCTGTGTTAGATACTCGATTATCTAATAACTGATATACCTTGTACCCTTCAAATCGATAAAAACTATCAATGCCCGGACCTGATGGAATCAATGGATCTACCTCTGCGTAATCCTCGTCTGCGTTATTAGAATTAGATGGATTAAAAATTGCCAAACTAAGCTCCTCATTCAACTCACGGATGGCTAAATTGGGTTGCATTGGGCCATCTATTAACTGAAAATCTCCGTCGAACAATGCCTGTGCTTTGTCTGATGCCTTTTCTATTTTGTCAAACGAGCCACAAAAATCTACAGGGCGCACCCAAACCACACCTGTTATCACCTCGTTCACAGCACCATTAACCAACGTAAAAGGCCCAGAAACATGCAAAAACCGTCTATCACCGGGCGTATTGCCTACCCCACATTCACTCCAACCGTTAGTTTGGTTAGGTGGATCGGGATACATAAAATTACAATTGGTTGTACCTCCAAAACCATCTCCACCGCAGGTTACGTGCGAACCATTTTTCCAAAACCCAGATAGATATCCATAATAATGATTTGCATTTTCAGGATTTCCCTTTGTAGTAAAATCGTTATTATAATAAATAAAACCCGAAGCTCCCATTTCGACACTGTCCTCGTTGAGTGGTCCTTTGAAAAAATCAACCCCTAACATCGCTAGATCAGTTCCATATCCGTTTGTGCCCCCACTTCCATTTACATCGTCATCAGCATCGCCATTGTATATGATACCTAAGTTGCGAGAGGTGTCACATCCTACAAAATCATCATCATAATTACCTAAATCAGCATCTACCCATACTCCAAAATACGTGTTCAATAGGCTAGATGAACCAAAATAATCTACGGTGTATTTATAGAATGTCATGTTATTGACATCATCGTTGGTACTGAAGGCAAATGCAATAGTTCGCAACTGAATGCCTATAGCCTCTGAGCCAGTCTCCGTGTGTATATTGCCTCTGTCATTGGCTACAAAAAACAGCATCTGGTCGGGTACTACCTCTGAGCTCACATCTAATACCGGAAAATCACCATTTGCAGGATTATAAACTGTAGGATCGCCGTCGCGATCTACGAAAGGAGCTAATTCAACATTCAAAGCCGACGTCGTTATCTCAGGCAAGAATGGATTGTTGCGACCTGGCCAATTTTTTACATTTGGATAATTTTCAAGTGTGGATTCGCTGATAGTGGGTATGCCTCCAGCAAACTCAGACCTAAATTGTAAAATCTCAGCTTTGGTAACTTTATATATTTTATCAAATTTGCTGCATATATCATTATTGGTAGTATTGCCCGGGCCTGATAGTGGTCCTGACCAAAAATCATTTCCCGTTTGACGATACGTTTGAGCAGCTACTTTCAATTGACCGGCCTCATCTAAGCCACCTATCCAGAGCGCTCCCGCAAATATAGATTGAGTTGCAGTAGAGGGGTTAGGCGGGTCTTGCTTTGGTATTTCGTATCTGCCGTTCGTTAAATCCCACCATAGATCACCGTTAGAATTTATAGTCGTCCTCACATTATTAATGTCCATTTCCACCTGTGCAGTAGCAGGATTGCATGGCGTAGCTGTGAGATGGGCTGACTGATATCCGTATCCATTCGATGGTACGTTTACTTTATTGACTCCTTTGTTTTTGCCCGCTTTAGTATAACTGCTTGTAGCAACTAAGAGTAAAAGGAGTAGAAGTTTTGTTGTATTTTTCATGATGTAATAATTTTAAAAATAATAATTGTTTTTAGAAATTGTAAGACAAGCCTAAACGTGTTCTGCGAGGCAAACTAAACGCTGATGCTCTGTTTACTTTCACTGTATATAAATCACGGAACGACTCCTCACTCACTTGATCTTCTATATTTCCTTGATTTTCAGGTGCTGTAAGATAGCCGTCGTCATTGACGTTGCCAGTAAAATTATACACATTGTTTACGTTTTTGTTATTCAACAAGTTTTGTACTAACACATAAACATTTAAGTAATTGGCTCCTTCTTTTTTGCTAAGTTTAATGTCTTTGTCCATTCTAAAATCGATACGGAAATTCCATGGCAAACGTGAACCGTTGATAGAACCTGCGGTGAACGTCTTGCCCGCATCACCAATCAGTTGAGTGCCTATCGGATTGCCTTTGCGTGTGAACGGCTCCCCCGAACGGGCACGTATAATAAAATTGGCACCAAAACTTTCTAGTAGTGGTTTGCCTTTGAACTTAGGCCCATTATAATCGTCTCCGCTACCGTATCTATAATCTAACGTTATTGAAATATTGTGGCGTGAGTCGATATCAAGTGGCGAAATTACTTTTAAGTTCGGCACCCCTGCATCTACTAAATTCTGCTGACTCGCATCGTCTGATCCTGTACCTTCTGCGAACTGTAGGGTGTAGTTAGCACGCAATTGTATATTGCTAATACGACGCATATCATAAGATACTTCAAAGCCTTTAACCGTTCCAAAGTCAACGTTGCCGTATGAAGTATAACGACGTGGATAAGCATATTTTAATCCAACTATTTGAACTAAATTGCGTAATTCACGATAAAACATTGATAGTGTTAATGCTGAATTATTACCAATTTTTTGCTTGTATCCTAATTGGTATTCTATTGTTTTTTCAGGTTTCAAATTAGAATTTTGAAGTACATTATCTTGTCTATCGGTGAAAAAGAAAATATCGTCAGCAGTTGCTATATTTCTACCTTGAGGGCGCTGTGTGAGTACGTCAAAGTGAGCAAAAAACATTGCTCCGTTGCCCTCTTCGTTGCTTGCTATTGGAAATGAAAATGCAATACGAGGATTCAATGAAACCTGTGGTTTAAAATCTTCAAAAGCAGCCTCGACATCGTAGTTAGTTCCTTTTATGCTTGTTGAATTTTCTGTTTTAGTTACTGTTTTGTCTGCTAAATATGGGTTCAACCTATCGTTGTAGGCGGCGGCTATAATAGAAGGGTCTTTTACAAAATTTCCAGCTGCATCATACCAATCGTCGCCATCACGATAGGCTGTTATTTTTTTGGGATTTTCAATATTATCCACATACACAACATAATCATCGCCTATTGTAGCCGGGTGATCGCCTAAATTCTCTACCTCACCTGCACGGCGCACTCCGTAGAGGGAATACTTATCGCGTAATACTTTTTGGTTCGCATCAAATCGATCTATACGCAATCCAATATTGAATATCAAATCCTTGAAAGAAAATTTATCTTGTATATATCCTGCTGTATAAATAGGAGAATAAGCACCGATAGGACGTTCAAAATTGCCTCGACCATCTTTTTTTGTAAAAAAATCAGAAAATGATACTTGATTGTTATTTACTTTGCCGTCATAAGTGTAGCCATAATATCCTACATAACCGTTGCCGTTGTTGAATAAATCGTCAGCACTGAACATATCGAGCGAGTATGTGCTAGGGTCTAAATTGTCAATATCTAAAAAATCGGTGCCTGTGAGGTTATACCCTAACTTTTGACGCAACGATTTGTCAAACTGACTATGATTAACCGCATCGTAGGCTAGGTTATAATTTATAGTATCTTGATAGGTATTGAATTGGTCAAATACCAATAAAGGCACTGTATCAAAATTGTTTAAGTGATTGTTCGCTAATTGACGCATCAACGTCCACAACGTAGCCGCACTTACAGAATGTGAGCGCTCAACACGTTGCTCATATTCAAACCCTAGCTCAATAGTATGTTTGTTGCGCTCGCTCGCACCACGTGGTTTAAAATCAACCGAGCCGTTGCCCGTCAAACGATACTGATCTCTTCTGCTGTTTGCAAAAGAATTAGGCCGACGGCCTGCGATATGAAACAACGAATACGCACTTTGCGCCGACGTACTTCTTGTTCCATTGATCATACCTCCGATAGCCTCTAGCGTTTGTACCCCTCCAAAAAAAGTAATGGGCTCATCTGTATTTTCAAAATTTGAACTATATAAATCGTACAATTGTGAAGTAACAGCGGACAAGTTAGGATTGGTTGTACCGGGTTCATATTCTGTAACTAAAGCTCCATATCCAACTAAACGGTGGCCCGAAGCTCCCGAAACTCTATCATCGCCAAAGACATAAAATGGCACACGCTCTGATTTGAAACGTCCCACATAACCGTAGTTAAAAATATCATCTCTCAGTGTCTTACTTTGATCTACAGTTGTTGTTCTTGTAACATCGGCTTGTATAGTATAATACGCATTTTTGAACAGTGCCGTCCTTGAAGTATCTTGGTTGAACCGTTGTGTGAACTTGCCATACACGCGGAAGTTTTGATCCGTACCTTGTGAATTATTTTCAGAGTTGAACAACAAATAAGAATCTGCAAAATCTCTGTTTTGATCCCTGTCATACGACGCACCAAATGACAAATCAAAGTTTTTATTCAAACTAAAATCTAAGCGACCTACAGCACGCATTTGAGTCTGTTGCATATCAGGTCGCGCTTTTATACGCTCAAGATCTGATAATTTAACAAACTCATAATTCTTGACAATGCCTTGTCCCGTTGGTGAAAATTGCAATGGATTCTTACGAAGTTCTGCCATCTTTTCGTCGTTTACTTTGTATAACGTATTAGCAGTAGGATTAGGGTCTATGTCATTTTGATACTCGCCTGCTAAAAAGAAACCCAAAAGTGGTCTGCGGTTGGCAGCGCCTTTTTTACCTTTGAATAGTATCGGACCCGATAAATTACCTGTCAAAAAATTATGCCCAAAAGCATCTAAAAATTGTGAACTTACAGCCTCCACACCACCATAATATTTAGAGGCAGCACCACGAAGCGTAATCGCAATTATACCCCCTGTTGCATCGCCATAACGTGCCGGCAATCCACCCGTGATAATCGTTAATTGTTCGATAGCCGAGGCAGGTATGTTAGCACCGCCGCTCACTTTGATGCCATCAATATAATAATCGGTGCCATTAGAGCGCTGCCCACGCACGTTGATACCACCCCCTTCGTCTTTTTGATAAACGCTCGCACTCGTAGAAGCGATAGAGTTGACGTTACGTGTACCCATTCGCATGATTTCTTCTTTGGTTACTGTACCACCAGACGACGTCTTACCTTGGTCTAAAAGCGGCACTTTATACACTGTGATATTGACTACGTCGATGTTGATACCTCCTAACGGATTGATTTTAACATCTAAAAATGTGATTTTATCGGTGCTGATAACTACTCCTTTGATACGTTCGGTTTGATAGCCTAGTATTGAGATTTCGATATCATAACTACCTGGTTTGATTGGATTTACAGAATAAAACCCGTCAAAATCGGCTTGGGCTCCTGTTTTTAAAACTCCATTTTCGTAAGCTGCTATGTTTGCAAGCTCAACTATTTTTCCAGTTTTGCCATCGGTTATTTTTCCTTGCAATTCTCCTGATTGGCTATAGGCTGCAATAGTTGCACATAAAAACAGAGTGAGTAAAAGTACTTTTTTCATATATTTTTGAATTATAATTTTTTAATACGCAATATAAAATTCTTATCAGGTAACAAAAATAACTATACAATTAAATAAAACAAGTTTTTTTTCCGCTTAAACAATAATTTTACCATTATATTACATTATTATGATTTATGTAGGGAGCTATTTTACTTAAAATAACCGCTGCTATGTTGCGTTTGCTTTCTATACTCCAACCCGCTATGTGAGGCGTTATTAGTACGTTTTGATGTGCTTGTAAGGTGGTCAATTGCGAAGTTTCTTCTGTGGTCAATGTTTCCATTTTTTCATTCTCAAGCACATCTAATCCTGCACCAACTACTTTGCCTGAATGAAGCGCAGCCAACAAATCAGGCATACTAACAACATTGCCACGACTTGCATTTAATAAAATAATGGATTTGTGAAATGAATTAAAAAAAGCCGCGTTAGCAAAATGAAAGGTCTCGTGTGTCAAAGGCAAATGTAAAGTAACAACATCACTTTGTTCAAAAACCTCTTTCATCTCTGCCTGTTTGAGATAAGAAGTTGTAATGTTATTTTTGAATATATCAACCCCCAACATGGTCGCATCAAAACCGCTCAATCGCTTTGCCACAGCACCACCTGTATGACCCACTCCTATTATGCTTATAGTTTTATTCATCAATTCTGTGCCCCTGTTTTCTTCCCGTTTCCATATCATTTTTTTAACTTCGTTTGCACTTCGATGTATGTTTTTAGTAATTGCTAACAACATACCTACGGTATGCTCTGCCACTGCATTACAGTTGCCTTCGGGCGAGGCAAAGCACTGAATATTTTTAGTTTGTGCATAGGCCACATCTATAGTATCAAGGCCGCTGCCCATTCGCAATATGAAACGCAAATTAATCGCTAGATTGATTAATTTTTTATCAATAATTGTTTTAGTA
>JAYVJZ010000060.1:0-2151 GCA_043768865.1 Sphingobacteriales bacterium | reverse complement strand
TGAGCTACAAAGATATTCGCTTGATGAATCCATGGATTAACAGTGATAAAATGACGAATATAAAAAAGAAAACATATCAAATAAAAATCCCTAACTAATCGCTGAAGACTTGATGATGTCAATCGATAATGCCCCCTATATGCAATGTGCCTTCGCCTTTGACGAATAAATTTGAAAAATAATAGTGTCCATTTGCATCTAAAATGACGGACACGCCTATAAAATCATAATCACCTAAAATATTGCTGCGGTGCGAAGGGCTATCATACCACAACGACACTACGAGGTCGGCTGTGCGAGGGCCCCAGGCGAGATTTTCACCAACATTAGCACACGGAAATGTGTGTCGTATTTCATTTGAACGCTTGTCGATGTTATCATGCGAGAGCGTCTCTGTGCTATCGTGTATGGCACGCAGGTGCTTGAGAGATACTTCGTTAGCCGCTCGATTAACCAAAAGCGGAGGCAGCCCTTCCGTCTTTCTTAATTCGTTAATTAACTTAACCACACGACCTTCGACAGTGGTCGAATCTATGTTGATAGCCATTACCCGAAGGTTTTCGATATGGCAATCTAAAGTTTGGGTGCGTTCTTTTTTACAAGACAAAACCCCTGATAACGCTATGAAAATCATTAAGATAGAGCACCAATTGTTTTTCATAAATATATAAATTATAGTATTTTGTACGTATTCAAATCGTTATAAGTTACACGTTAATTGATTTAACCAAAACAATTCATGTTGAATTAGCACATCAACACCTATTCATTGACTGTTTGTTTAATGCAACACTAAGTACGTCAATGTTGAGAATATTTATAAATTGAACCTCAGTAGTATAGTATTTTTGTATTACAAATTATTATACTAATTATACATCATGATAGAAGAATTACTTAGTCCTTTGGCGAGCCACATTTGCGATACCAAAAATTATCATCCTCAACAATGGGGCGCACTAATTGAAAAAAATGAAGGTGTTCTGCCCGAACGCAATGAGGTGAAAGCTGCAATTATTGGAATAGCAGAAGGCAGAGGGGCGGCTAACAATTCGGACACCAAACACGCACCCGCTTTGATACGACAAGAGTTGTATAAGCTATACGCCGATGCCCCAATGAAGGTCATTGACCTCGGCGATTTGCAACCCGGTGCGTCGCTGCAAGATACTAACTCGGCTGTGGCGATGATAGTGCATGATCTACTACAGGACAACATCGTGCCGATACTACTAGGTGGCTCACAAGCCCTGACACTAGGGCAGTTCAAGGCATACGAGCGCATGGAAAAATTCGTCAATATTGCCGTAGTTGATAGTCATATTAATTTTAATGAAGAAGCTGAATTGAGTTCAGAAAATTATCTAGCACACATCATTAACCACCAACCGAATTATTTATTTAATTTCTCGCACCTAGCCCATCAAACTTACCTAACACAACCCGACTTGCTAACGGCGATGAAGGAGTTGAGCTTTGAGTGTCAGCGCCTAGGCGAGGTGCAAAACGATATCAAAGAGGTAGAGCCTACGTTGCGCAATAGCGACATGTTGAGTTTTGATATGAAAGCCGTGCGTATGAGCGACGCACCTGCACATATAGATGGCTCACCACATGGCCTCTATGGCGAGCAGGCCTGCACTATAGCGCGTTATGCGGGGATTAGCAATCAGCTTAGTAGCTTTGGTTTGTTTGAATTAAATCCCGCTTATGACAACAATCGACAAAGTACAAAGCTAGCAGCACATATAGTATGGCACTTTTTGCAGGGTTTAGCCAAACGAAAAAATGAACACCCTGAGCAACATCCTAAAAACTTTTTAAAATATATGGTTACGTTGCAGGCCAACGAATATGAAATTATATTTTGGAAAAGCAAAACCAACGGCCGCTGGTGGATGGAACTTCCTATTTTTGATAATAAAAAATACCTAGAAAAAAGATTCTTACCTTGCTCTGAAAACGATTATTTGATTGCCTGCCGTGATGAAATACCGCCACGTTGGCTTAATGGTATTCACAGAATGGATTAAAAAACTTGGCCTACTTCGAGCTGTTTTTATTTCAAAATAACAATTGAAACACATGAAAAGTTTGTTTTTTATTTGCGTTAGTACTAAAATTATACTCACTAAACACAAGCAACAAAAG
>JAYVJZ010000059.1:0-23130 GCA_043768865.1 Sphingobacteriales bacterium | reverse complement strand
TTAGCAATAGCAATGATTAAAAATGCAGTAGCGAGCGGCGTGATAAGCCAACAAGAAATAGATACAAAAGTCTATAAAATATTGTGTGCTAAGGCATGGGTTGGGTTGAATAATTACAAACCAACTTCTGTTGATTATATCACAACAACTATCAATAATTCAAATGCGAATTTAGTTAGAAAAAAATGTTATCAACAATCGATAACGCTGGTAAAAACAGATGCTAAATCGTTGCCATTAACGGACTTAGAAAACAAGCAAATAGCGAGTGTCAGCATTGGAGGTAGCGGTCTGACCGATTTTCAAAAGACATTAAGTTATTATACAAACGTAAGTCATTTTCAAATTAGTAAACAAGCTACTGCGACACAAAAATTACAGTTATTTGCAAAACTAAAATCAGTAAATACAGTTATAGTTTCGTTGCATGATATGAGTCGAAAGGCGTCTATAAATTGGGGGATTACAGAGGATATAATTGTTTTAATTAAAGAATTAAAAAGTCAATTTCCTAATCTAGTTTTGGTTGTAAATGGCAATCCTTATGCATTAAAATATTTTGAAGATATTGAGAATATAGTGCTTACTTACGAAGACAATCCACTCACGCAATCTTTGGCTGCACAGGTATTGTTTGGGGCAGTGAATCCTGCTGGTCGCCTCCCTGTAAGCGTATCTAAATTTTTCAAATATGGGCTCGGTCATAGCTACTCAATTTCTAAAAATTATAGATTACAATATGGGTTGCCAGAGGAGGTAAACCTAGATGGCAATTACTTAGATGCCAAAATTCAAGAGTTGGCTTATAAAGCTATAAACAACGCTGCAACGCCGGGCTGTCAGGTGCTTGTGGCCAAAGATGGCGTGGTGGTGTATCAAAAATCGTTCGGGCATTTTACGTACGAAAAAAACACAAAAGTTAGCAACGAGTCGATATATGATATAGCAAGTATGACGAAAATATGTGGTACGATGTTGGAGGTAATGAAACTAGAAGAAGAAGGAAAAATAAATCTGTATGCGCCTTTAAAAACATACCTGCCCGACCTAGATACTACTAACAAAGGTAACTTGATGCTACGTGATTTGCTAACGCACACGGCAGGTTTGAAGGCTTGGATACCATTTTTTAAAAATACAATGTACAAAGGGGGAGGTCTAAAAAGCGAAATTATACGCTTGAAAAGTGATGAAGATTTTTCGATTGAGGTAGCCAAGAATTTATATATGAATAAAACATACTTAGACACGATGTGGAGACAAATAAAAGTTTCTGATCTCAGCGGTTCTACTAACTATGTATATAGTGATTTGGGGTTAATATTTATAAATAAAGTAATAGAAAAGACGTCGAAGCAACCGTTAGACGTGCTACTGAATAGTAATTTTTATACTTGTTTAGGCACGTATAAAACGATGTATAACCCTGCAAAAAAAGTAGATGAAAAATCGATTGTTCCTACAGAGTTTGATGCTGATTGGAGGGGGCAACTTGTGCAAGGATATGTACACGACCCCGCAGCTGCTATGTTCGGAGGTGTACAAGGTCATGCAGGGCTATTTAGCAATTGTAACGATGTAGCTATAATTATGCAAATGTTATTGAATGGAGGTACATATGCTAATAGGCAATACTTAAAAAGCGAAACTGTGCAGAAATATACCATGCGTCAATGTGCAAATTGTAGAAGGGGTTTTGGGTTTGATAAACCTGATTTTACACCCGGAAAAAGCAACCCATGTTGTACTGCTGCATCGCCCGAAACCTTTGGTCACACAGGATTTACAGGCACTTGTGTATGGGCAGATCCCAAAAATAATATACTATTTGTGTTTTTGAGTAATAGAATAAATCCGTCGGCAGACAACAAAAAATTAACCGCTTTGGACATACGCTCCGATATGCAACAGGCCGTGTATGATGCTATTATTAAATAGCTTTTCTAAAATAATTTATTGAATTCTAGCTCAGTCAAAACACGTATTGAAGGTATTTTTTTTGCCTTTTCTAGCTTACTCCCTGCATCAACGCCCACTATGAGATAGTTCAACTTTGCCGATACTCCACTTACTATCTTACCCCCATATTGTTCTACTTTTTTTTCAGCCTCGCTTCGAGTCATTGTATTCAAAGTACCTGTGAACAAGAACGTCTTGCTTTCAAAAATAGTTTCTTTCAACGCTATTTTTCCAAACGACGATTCTGTATTAACACCTATTGATTTTAAAAAAAGTAGTTCATTTCTATTTGATTCATTTTGAAAATATTCAAAAACGGACGCAGCAACTTTATACCCTACATCATCTATTAACATTAGCTCATCAAGGGTTTTATCAAAATATTCCGTAATGTCATTGACTTCTTTGGCAAGATTTTTTGCTGTGTTTTCTCCAACAAACCGAATGCCCAAAGCGTTAATTAATTTATATAGAGGATTGAATTTACTATTCTCAATTGCTAATTTAATTTTAGCACTACTTTTATCGCCAAACCCCTCTTGTGTGGCTATTTGGTCATAAGGAAGTCGATATAAATCGGCATATTTTTTTATATATTGCAACTCAAAAAATTTATCAATTATCTTGCCACCGAGGCCGCTTATGTCCATCGCATCTTTACTGCAAAAATGCGTTAATTTTCCTTTAATTATTTCAGGGCAATTACTATTAATACAACGCCACACGGCTTCGTTTTCATTTTTTATTAATTTCGATTCGCAGGCCGGACAATAAGTTGGAAAATCGATGACACGCTCACCACCGTTGCGTTTGCTTATATCACAACCACTTATATAAGGTATCACATCGCCCGCTCGTTCTACATAAACGTAGTCGCCTATGCGTATATCTTTTTCAATAATATACTCTTGATTATGTAGCGAAACACTCGCCACCACTACACCTGCAAGTCCTACGGGTTCTAGTTTTGCAACTGGTGTAATAGCACCTGTCCGTCCTACTTGGTATTCGATGTCTTTAAGTTGAGTAATTGCTTGTTTGGGTTTGAATTTATAAGCAATAGCCCAACGAGGGTGATGCGAAGTACTACCGCACTTTTGTTGCAGCTGTGGGTCGTTTACTTTGATGACCATTCCGTCTATTTCAATTGGAAATGTATCGCGCTCTGTATCCCATTTTTTAATTTGTTGTGATAACTCTTTTACGGAATTACATTTTTTTATTTCATGTATTGGAGTAAAAAACCCTAGCATATTCAGCCGTTCAATCCAATCATAATGCGACGTATTGTCATATAATATAAAATTATTATCACTCGCATCAATCGCATAGGCAACATGATATAAAACCGCTGTCAGCTTGCGATGAGCTACTATGCGGTTGTCTTGTAAGCGCAAAGAACCCGATGCTAAATTACGTGCATTAGCGGCAGTTTTTTGACCAGTTTCTTGCAACTGCATGTTTATTTTTTCAAAGTCTTTTTTTCTAATTATAACCTCCCCACGAAGTTCTATTTTTTTGATTCCCCATTGAGAAAAATTAGCTAGCAACGGAATACTTTTAATTGCCTTTGCATTTTGAGTAATATTGTCGCCATACGTGCCGTCACCTCGTGTTGCAGCCCTTGTCAAAAGGTCGTTTTCGTAGAGCAATGCGATGCTGCTTCCATCAAATTTTGGCTCAATTGTTAATTCAATTTCTTCCTTTTTGGTTAGTTCTTTTATTTTTCTTTCATATTCTAATAAATCATTTTCATTGTAAGAATTATCTAACGAAATCATTGGCACACTGTGTTCTACGGTTTCAAATGTTTTAGTTAATGCGTCAGAGATTCGTTGTGTAGGCGAATAATCCTTTACAAGTTCTGGGTTTTTATTTTCAATCTCTTTTAGTTTTTCAAATAGTTTATCATACTCCCAATCGCTTATTGATGGGCTGTTTAGCACATAATACGCATGTTCGTGTTGCCGTAGTTCTGTTATTAATTGTTCTATTTTATCAATCATTATTTTTTATTTTTTTCATAAATATAAAAGTTTTCACTTCCCACTATTGCATTGCTAAATGTTTGTATTTGTTGTAATCTAAGGGAATCATTTTGCAAAGTTACATTATGCACCAACAAAATTTTCGCACTACTTGTATCCAATGCATTTTTACAGATACTATCTAATTGAAATTCATTTTTCATTTTTAATTTAGTAGAAAATTTAGTGTAACTACCCCATTCTTCTATGTTTGGGAAATATACTTTTTGATTCAAATACGAGCTAAACATAGACGCATTATAATCGTTGCTGACTATAACTAGGGCATCGTTTTCGTATTTGTTTTTAATAAAATTAGCTGCATTAAGTGAGTTGGAAAAAACATTTTTTATATCTACATACCATGCGAATAGACCTACATATATTTGGCACGTGATTGCGAAAATTATAAATAAATTGAATATTTTCCTAATACTAACATTTGCATCAGGTCTCGACCCTTCGTGATGCAATATCAACCAATAATACAACAAAAGTGTTATAAATAAATGGCCGTGGTGCCGCAACGACCCTTCATATTTAATTGTAAAAAATAAAATAAACATCATGTACGTTGATATTATGCCAATCAAAGGGGGCAGGTTACTTTTGAATCGAAATATCAGCAAGGTCAGTATTAAAAAGACAATTAATTTATAGTTTTTTATTTCAAGGTGTGTGTTCCAAAATTGTACATTAAATTGTCGGGGTATCGTATGTATGCTTGATACTAAATGCAAACTTGAATAAACTAATTTTTCAAAACTGAAAGCATCTCTTCTCAAACTTGTGTGGTAGTTGTCCTCACTGCCTTGCATGGCTTTAAGGCTGGCTATTATTGAAATAATAATACTAAAGCAAAGTAGAATTAAAGCTCTTTTATCAATTTTTTCATCCTTGTTTTTGAATAGTTTTATACCATAAATAGCTAGTATTGGTATGCCAATAATCATACTAAAAATATGTGTTTGAAATAAGAAAAATACAGTAATGCCAATTAAAAAAAAGGATTTTTTGTTGGAAGTTACTAGATATATTAATGCAAAAAGGAGCAGTATCTCAATGCCATAATTTCTTGCTATCATGCCATATTCAAAAAGAAAATAATAGCTAAAGTGGAGACCAATTTTTAGGTATTTTGGATAAGGTGTTTTAAATAAAATTATCAATGACACCAACAACATTATTACGTAATTTATATATTTAATTACTTGAGGTTGAGTGGTGAATTTCGTTGCTACATAAACAAGTGAATGCCACAGCATCGGGTGGCTCTCTAATCGTGTATTTTTGTATAAATCTATGAACGTTGGTGAGGCTGCAGCGACGCTCCACACTTGTATTTCATCTCGCCACATCTCATGATTTATAACACCGACAAGCAGCAAGCATGCGTATGTTAAGAATACGAATATGTATATATACCTGTCTGTCAATTTTGAATTTGTAATCAAATATACATTTCATGTTTTACATCTGCAAGTTGTAGTTTTTCTATTTTTTATGTGTAAATTGCAGTATAATTTTTTAGTTATTTTAATTGAATAAAACAGTACTTTTTATACTTTTATTGTTTGCAGTACAAACTGCAAAATCAACTCACAATAGAGCTGGGGAGATAGTTTATGAGCATCTAAGTGGGTTCACATTCAACATAAAAGTTATTACTTATACTATTGATAGTTCTTCGGCAGATAGGCCTGAATTAGAACTTAACTTTGGTGACGGTACGTCATCGTTAGTAGAACGTAGTTTGATTTATGTTATCTCCAATGGTTTGCAATACAACGAATACAAGACATCACATACTTTTCCGGGACCTGCTATTTATGTTATCAGCATGACAGACCCCAATCTGATTGATAATATTATAAACATAGACGGAGGTGAAAGTGTGAATACAACGTTTTATTTAGAAGATACCTTGAAGCTATTAGATGTTGATTTTTATGGGTACAACAGCTCTCCCGTGCTATTGCAAGCGCCAATTGATTATGCAAATATTAACGAAATTTTTGTGCATAATCCTAACGCATTTGATCCTAACGGCGATAGTTTGACGTATCAATTAATTACTCCATTAAGCGAAGCAGGCATATTAGTGCCTAATTATCAAACACTCACTCAAGTTGGGGTTAGCCCAAGTAATACGATGACTTTGAATACAATCACAGGTGAGCTTATATGGGATTCGCCGCAGGTGCAAGGCATTTATAGCATCGAATATTTAATACGAGAATTTCGATTTGGAGTATGTATCGGCACTCAAATTAGGCACATGCAAATCGTAGTTGAAAGCCATCAAAATACACCTCCTATTATTGCTCCTGTTTTTGATACTTGTGTCATTGCTGGCAGTACGTTGAATCTCGTTTTTTTTGCTAAAGATTCTGATACGCCTGATCAATTAATTGAAATGTTTGCTACGGGTGGGCCGCTCTTAGTGGACAGTTCCAACGCTTTTTATACTTCTACTATTGACACTGCACCTCAATTAAATTTCACATGGAACACAAGCTGCAACAGCATTCGCAAAGCCAATTATCAATTAGTAATAAAAGCAACTGACAATTATACCACTACCACAGGTGAGCTAAAACCATTAAGCGATTTAGCTACTTGGAACATACGAGTGCTTGCCCCACCGGTATCAAATGTCGTAGCAACTATCATCTCTAATAAAGCTATAAAACTTGATTGGGACAGTGCTTACAGCTGTTCATCTAATGCTAAATTTTTGTATTTTAGTATTTGGCGAAAAATAGATTGTGCACCAATCGGGTTTGATTGCGACAACGATCCTTCTCAGTTGGGTTATACTTTGCTCAAAAGCACTTATTTTGAATATAATTTTATAGATAGCACGTTGCTGCAAGGGCATCAATATTCGTATATTGTGATAGCACATTTTGGCACTACCAATGCCTTCGGAGTTATTCATAATAAATTCTCAAGTGCGATAAGCATCGAAGCTTGTGTAGCGTTGCCTTTCTTGTTGCCAATTATAACCAACGTGAGTGTTGATAGTACTTCTAGTGCCACAGGTGCAATGTATGTGGCATGGTCTAAACCTCAGATTCCAGCACTTGACACATTAGTATATACTCCGCCTTATCAATATAATTTGAGTTATAAAACAGAAAATACACCATTTTTTTTACCCTTATTTTCTATTACTAAACCTACTTTTTTTCAATGCAACGACACCACTTTTGTTCACCATACAATCAACACCCAAGATACTACTTTTGTTTATAAATTAGAGTTTATAAGTGCTGCTGTAAACGTAGGCAGCAGTGAAGCTACGAGTATTTTTTTAACAACTTCAGCAGGCGATAATAAAGCAAAATTGATATGGGATATTGATACCCCGTGGCGTAATGACCAATACGTGATTTATCGTAAAAATATAATGGGTTTATTTGATTCTATTGCCACTACAACGACTACTACTTACATCGACGAACCACTCATTAACGGTCGTGAATATTGTTATAAAATAAAATCGATAGGAAAATACACACTCGCAGGCCCTATACGCCCTATCATCAATTACTCGCAAGAGCAGTGTTTGATACCTATTGACAATGAAGCCCCATGTGGAGTTACGATTGAGGCTGCCAACGATTGCTCCGCCCGAGTTGTCAATGCAAGCTCTTATAGCAATTACTTAAATTGGATATACGAGGGGAGTAATTGTGTAAATGATATTGTAGGATATGAGATTTATTTTGTTCCACAGAGCAACAATGACACTGTTTTAATTACTGCAATCACCAATCCTTCTGTTACTGTTTATCAACACATAATAGATACTGCGGTTACAGGATGTTATTTCATTCAAAGCATAGACTCTGTGGGCAATAAAAGTGGTATTGTCAATTTTTCTTGTGTTAGCAACTGCATAGAATACGAGCTACCTAATACTTTTACGCCAAACGCAGACCAGCAGAACGATTATTTTATTCCACGTGTTATTCGTTATGTTGATTATGTTGAATGTAGCATTTACAATCAGTGGGGCGTTGAAGTATATCAAACCAACGACCCGTTTATTCAATGGAATGGTTATACAAACAAAAAAGAAACCCCAACAGCAGTGTATTATTATGTTTGCAAAGTGTATGGAGTGGGAGATAGAGCCAAACCTATCAAAACATTAAAAGGCTATATAGATTTACAACGATAATTTTTTTTACAAATTATACTTAATTTTTTTTTATTAAATTACAAAACAATGATTGAAAAAGGCAACAACATTAGTGTACACTACAAAGGATTTTTAGATGGTGGCGAGGTATTTGATTCCTCTTACGAAAGAGGTGAACCGTTAGCCTTCAAGGCTGGAGCAGGTATGATGATAGCAGGCTTTGATGCAGCAGTTATCGGCATGAAAGTAGGCGATAAAAAAACGATTCGTATAGAAGCCAAAGAGGCTTATGGCGAACATGACGCTGCACAGGTTTTTGATGTTCCATTGACGCAACTGCCTGAGGGAGTGCATGAGGGCTTGCAATTGACGGCACAAGACGAAGCAGGCAACAGACAAAGCCTTACGGTAGTTAGCGTGCAAGAAGATAAGGCTACATTAGATGGAAATCATGCTATGGCGGGCAAAGTTTTAAATTTTGATATCGAAATTGTAACTATAGCGTAAGGGTATCGTTATCAATGTCTTTGTACATCAAAAAAGGACAATTCTTTAGTAAAGAATTGTCCTTTTTTTGGTTGACCGACCAGGACTCGAACCTGGACAAACAGTACCAAAAACTGTCGTGCTGCCATTACACAATCGGTCAATTTGAAGTGCGAAAATACATATTTTTTTCAAATAAAAAAATAGAGATAGAAATTTTATCTTTCACTTATTTTTACTATATTAATTTTAATGCAAGCAGAGCAATGCAAGCTTAATGTTATTGATAATAATTTCAATATCGTTGATGTGGCAAGTGCCAACTGAAATTCGAAACCAGGTAGAGCTCGGCGAAGCACCAAATGCATAAAAAGGTACAATGGCAACTTTAGCTTCATCAAGAATATATTTTGTGATATCAGCAGCAGAGGTTATCGAAGTGCCTGATGCTGTTTTTTTATGGATTAAATCAAACTGAACAGTAACATATATAGCCGCTTGAGGGGCAATAATATCAACAGGAAGTCCTTCATTTTTCAAAGATAAAAAACCGGCATAAAATGCATCAAGTCGTTTTTTTATTTCACTATTTATGTCTTTCAAATAAGCATCGACGGCGGTTTCATTTTGCAAAAATGCTGCTGTTGCTACTTGCTCTGCTTTGGGTGCCCACGCACCCACATGACCTAAAAAGTTTTTCATTTTATTAATAATAAACTCTGGGCCAAAAGCCCACCCCACACGCACTCCCGTAGATGCAAATACTTTGCTTATACCATGTATATACACAGTGTAAGGGCGCATTTTTTCATTCAGGGTTACCGGGTCGTGGTGTGGCGAACCATCGGCATTTAACAACCAATATATTTGATCATAAAGCAAGTACAAGGGTTTCTTATTTTCTACCTCTCTTTTCGTATTTTCGATGATTATTGCGTCACATATTTCACTTAAATCTTTCTTGCTTATGCACGTTCCCGTTGGATTAAGAGGTGAGCATAACGCCAACAAGGCTGCCTCTTGCATATACGGTATCAAATCACTAGCCGAGGGCATAAAATTGTTTTTGGCTTGTGTTTCAACGCAAATAGCTTCACAATTAGCTAGGTGGGTATAGTGGTTGTTGTTCCAGGACGGAACAGGAAACAATATTTTCTCGTTGGGGTTCACCAGTACACTGAATAGCCCATATATCAATGGACGCGAGCCGCCAGCAATAAGTATTTCATTGGTGGCATACTCCCAATTGCCTCTATTTTTTAAAAACTTTTTTACTTCGTCTCGCAGGGGTTGTATTCCGTCAGCAGGAGGGTAGTTGGTTTCATTGTTCGCATAGGCTTTCATTATTTCATCTTTCAACAATTGCGGTATCGGGAATATACTCGGATCATAATCTCCTATTGTTAAATTAAATATTTTTTCTCCTGCTTTTATTTTTGCATTTACTTCCCATGCTATTTTTATAATCTCACTGCCTGTCATGGTTTCAGCCATATTTGAAACAGCATATTGTGTGTTGTTTGACATCTTAATTACGTATTATAAAGGGTTAAAAAATCAAATTCGGTTGGCACAAATTTAGTTATAATTACGATAATGAAATTATATTTAAGTTGATATCTTGTTATTGCAAAATATTTTTTAGTTGCATTAATTCTTCTGCTTCAGCTGTTTTGTTTTCTTTTTCGTAAGCCAATATCAGCATTTCTATGCAAGTTTTTAATACTTCACAAGTCGAGCATGGCGCATAGTTTTCTTTGTTTGGCAGGGCATCTATTTTCGATAAATAATTATCAATATCTTTGCTTCCAAATACTTCGCCTCGGTTGAATGGGTTGATATAAAACAATATTTTATTGGTATTAGGTTCATCAAAGTTTTGAATGTTTTCAGTGCAATAACAAACAACAAAATGTTTAAACAAATTAACCCCAAATATCGGTAAATTAAGCTGTTGAGCTACTATGAGGTATAATAACGAAAGTGCAATAGGGCTCCCTTTTTTGTTGTTTAATGTATGTATGAGTAAATTAGACTCTATCTGTTCTGCATATTTTGAATCTCCCTTGTAGTCAAACTTTGTAAAAACTATATGATTCATGCAATTAATAGTCTCAAGTGGGGTGAGATAATGATGTAACTCAAGCCATATCTGTGTTCTGAGTTTTTGTAAAGGGGTCAGCAACGAGCTCACTTCTGCATCAGGATAAAAATATTTATTTAAAATAATAGCCCCTTGCAGCAGGTCTTTAGCTCCTTCTGAGTACCATTTTTCTAACTGTACCGACGTAGTGCTAAATTGTATTTTATGTATCAAGTTTTCTACTCGTTCTTGCAACAAAGGATCGTGTACTTGTTGCCAGGCCTGCTCTAAATTGGGTATCACCTCAGGTCCGAGGGATACTATTTTATTTGAAACCTCCATGAATACTACTTGGTCCGGGTCGTCTAACAAGCTGATGAGTGCCTTTATTTCTGTTGATTCTTGCATAGTAAAATCCGATTTTACAGTTTTTTTATTTTATATTCCACAACGCAAAATAGAGTATAAAGTAGCATATTTTCAATTTTTATGTTTCACTTTTTTTTTGTATAAATTTTAAGTTTAATCAAATTGTAGTTTTTTATTAACTATTTATTTTGCATTAGTAGTATTTTTGTTGTTCATATTTATAATAATTATTAAAATGTCCTTATTCGATTTTTTTAAGAGAAAAAATAATGCAGAAGTTAGCGAAAGCATTAACGTTGGATTATCTAAAACCAAGGATAGTTTTTTAGCTAAGTTAACCAAGGCTATAGCAGGCAAAAGCACTGTTGATGACGAGTTGCTCGATGAATTAGAACACATATTGATAAGCAGCGATGTCGGTATAGCGACTACTATCAAGATAATTTCAAATATTAGTGAGCGTATAAAAAAAGATAAATATCTCAACGCAGCGGAGTTAGATGTACTATTGAAGGATGAAATCGTAAAATTAGTAAACAAAAATGACGACACTAGCTACCTGCTAGCTACCCAAGTTCCATATATTATAATGGTGGTAGGCGTAAATGGTGTTGGCAAAACTACTACTATTGGCAAACTTTCGTACCATTTCAAACAAGCTAACAAGCGAGTATTATTAGGAGCAGCAGATACATTTAGGGCTGCTGCAGTCGATCAATTAGGTATCTGGGCTTCGAGAATAGGTGTTGATATTGTAATGAAAGATATGGGCACCGACCCGTCGGCAGTTGCATTCGCTACTCTCGAAAGGGGGCTGGCCGAAAAGCACGATGTGATAATAATAGATACCGCAGGGCGGCTGCATAATAAAATTAACTTAATGAACGAATTAAGTAAAATAAAGCGTGTGATGCAGAAATTAGTTCCAAATGCTCCACATGAGGTGCTTTTGGTTTTGGATGGTAGCACGGGGCAGAACGCCTTTGAACAGGCTAAGCATTTTACTGCCGCTACTGAAGTGTCTGCATTGGCAGTAACCAAACTCGACGGTAGTGCAAAAGGAGGGGTTGTTATTGGCATTGCAGACCAATTTAATATACCTGTCAAATATATCGGGGTAGGCGAAAAAATGACTGATTTGCAGCTTTTTAATCCTGTGCTTTTTGTAGATAGTATTTTGAAAAAATAAAAAATAATATAATTTATGAATATTGATACCGCTACTATCGACAAGATTGCTCAGCTTTCTCGTTTAGAATTCAATGAGCAGGAGAAAATTGATATAAAAAATGACCTTGAAAACATGGTCGATTTCATTGATACGTTGAAAGGTATTGATACAGAAGGAATAGCTCCACTAATCTACGTATCTGACGCTAGAAATGTTATGAGACCTGATGTAGCTAACAACAATTTAACCAAAAACGAAGCCCTTTTGCTTGCTCCTTTGAAGGATAGTGATTACATCAAAGTAACCAAAGTGATAAAGTAAATCAAACACTAAGGAGTAGTTTGTATCACGCTCACAGTGCCCGCACCTGTGCCACCCCATTGTATCGTTATGGTAGCATCTAATATCCCTCCGCCGCTCAATATGGTGCCTCCTGTTACTGTCCATATATAATTACTTCCGGCAGTTGCAGCTACGTTGTATGTTATAGTTTGGCTATTGCAAACTATACTCGAGCCTACTATAGTGGGGTTAAAACCTGTAACATTTACCATACCAGGCGAACCTTCGGGGCATATAGACGTCCAGTTGGCAATATCGCATTGTGCACCTGCTGTGCTTATAGTTTGCAACGTATAGTTATTGCCGTCCGCATTAGTGTTCCATGGCAAATTATCATCATATTTTATTGCTTGTACCAATTTGCCTGAAGCATTCAATAGTTTTATTTTGCCCCCACTGTTGCTTAATGTGTAAGGCATAGCACCTACTTTGTTGGCCACTGTTGGGTGCTGCGAGTTGAATAATCCTAAGTTGCCAAACACTACTAAGTAGCTAGCAGGAGGCAAACTAGTGCCCGAGGGAAAGTTAAAAACACCACCTGCACCATCGGTTACGCTCCAGCCTGTTAATACGATGTTGCTACTCGATTTATTATACAATTCCAACCAATCTCCTGCGTCGTTAGCTGGGCTTGAATTATAATTGATTTCATTGATTAACACAGACTCAACACAAGTGGTAATATTGGCACTACCAGGCGAGCCGGGTATGCAACCTTGCGTCCATGATGAGGGTAGAGTTGGGTTAGCAGCATCGTTGATTAGGCTCAACGTGCGGCCACAATCATCAGGGCAAACCGGCCAAGGTGCATCATCATCATAAGCAAAACTTCTAACTATTTTACCATTAGCATTTTTCAATTGTATCGTTTGAGCATCGTTGTTTAATTTAAAACACAATGGACCCGTGCGATTAGTAACCAAAGGGAAAACCGAAGCAAATGCACTAACGCTTTCACATACAACCAAATATCCACCTGCGGGAATAGGTGGGGCGTTGAGCACACAAACATTGTGAGCATTGAAGGGATCATAAATGCTCCATCCTGATACATTAATTGCCGTAGCACCATAATTGTGCAACTCAATCCAATCGCCGGAATTGAGAGATGCATCGTGATTGTAACTAACTTCGCTAATGCTAACCTGAGTTGTAGAAGGCGCACATGCACTACTGCCTAACATATTAGCATCCATCCAAGTTAATCTTTTGCTTATCCAACTTTTCATGCTATCTACAACTTCTTTATAATCATTGGGCACTGAATAATACGGTGAATTAGGCCAAACATAACTACCTAGTACGTTCCATTGTGCAGAGTCGCGGCTTGCTGCTCCGTTTACAGTGAGTAGCGTGTACATCGAATCAATAGCACCTAACACTTTAGTATTGCTCAAAGCACCACTGCGTAGGCTTATCCACCTGCAATGCAATTGATTTACAAACCATGGATCTGTAGTCATTTTGTTGATCCAATACCCTGAACCGTCTGTGCCACAACCCGCAAAGAGTTGCCAATCATTGTATGCTTCGCCGTTGCAATAATCGCCGTTGCCATAGGCGAGATTGAAATCCCACGAGGGCTCATAGACTAGCTTGCCGCATTTGCTTGCTTTGTCTTTATTAAAAAATGCACTAAGTCGATAGCCGTCAATATTATTTGCTAATTCATAAATAATAAATTCATCTATGAATGAATTGATGTTCACAAAACGGCGATACCCCGATACGGGGTCTGTGAACGACGGGCCAAATAATGCGGTATCAAAACTATCAACGTATGCCTTGATATAAGCAAGCTGAGCAGGTTGTATATCACCGTACTTTGGGTATTCTGTTTGCACATATACCGAACCAAAAGGCGTGTTCCAATCCCATGCAGGAGCACCAGTTATTTTATCAACTTTTACTATATATCCGCCTGTAAGTAAGTCGCCAGACACAGAGGTGGTAGCCATTTTTGAGACATCAACTCTGTTTTTATCTCTTTTTATTTTCTCCATCATTACATAAATTCCTTGATAGTCTCCATTGATTACTAATTCGACAAATCGGCAACGCGGGGCGTACCAACCCATAGAGCGCATCATTTGATACGTAAGTGGGTTGTGCATGTGGGTTTTCTCAGAGTAGGGAGAATACAATATAAAATCGTGCTCCGACGGCAAACCTAGTAGTGAGGTATCACGAAAAGTTATACCATCGTTTTGTAAAGTTGCAAAACCGTAGGGTACTTTTGGGAATCCCGACGATGATGAGCCTCGTATTTCTATCTCGATTTTGCCAAAATATTGATACGCACCTCCCGAGGTATTAAGCGCACTTGTATTATTTATTAACCCAAAGTTGATAACAATTCTAGGATCATCTACAATAGTTTGTCCAAGCGTGTTAAGTTCAATAATCGGTAAGTTGCTCGTGAATGATAACAATTTTGTAGCATTGAACAAAGTCATCAGAATTATGAAATAGTTAATTTTCATGTTTGTATTTTAATCAAAGATATATTTAATTTTTTAAATTGATGGGCTATTTTTTCATTATTAATTACAAAATGCAAGGCAATAGAATACTCTGCATAGCAAATAATAGCATGAGCTTGCAATTGAATTTTTAAGAAAAATAAGTTCAAAATAAACTAATAGAAAATTCTTATTTGTTCTAGGAATTGAGTAGTGTAACGAATCAAATCAAAGCACTTATTTTATTGCTTCCATGTTGTTTTTAGCTTGGGTGTTTGTGGGATCCAATTCTAAAATTTTAGCGTATGCAGCCTTGGCATTGTTATTTTCTTTTTTAGTGAAATATATAAAACCAAGGTTACTGTATGCGTCAATTAAGTCTTTTTTATTTTTTTCGATGTCTATTGAGGCTATCTCAATATATTTTAAATAATACGGCAAGGCTAGGCCGATAGGGTTTTTAGTGTCAAGCTCAATTTTCATTTTGGTCTTTGCTTTGAATAACCACCCAAAAGTTTTGGTTGGTATCATACTAATAACAGTACCAAAAGTAGTATCAGCGTTGATGTAATCTTTTGAAAAATAATACGCCCTACCTAATGCATAGACATCATTAACATCTATACCGGTTTCTGTAGTTTTGTCATTTTTAATCTTCAACGTCCCAAATTTTATTGCGTTCGTCCAGTCTTTTTTCTTATAATAAATCTCGCTTATGTCATTCAATAACTCAGTCTTTGAAGGGTCCATTTCATAGGCTTTTAATAAGTTAATTAATGATGCAGAATCGTTTTTGGTTTTCAACAGTGCCTGACCAAGATAGCGATAATCTCTTGCTACGGCAGGTTTGCCTTGTGCAGTTGATAGTTCCATAAATCGGTTCATAAAGACAACACTACTATCGTATGATTTTTCTTCAAAGCAAGCGTACCCCATAAATCGGTTGAGCTGAAGATTATTAGCATCAGAGGATAAATAGTAGGGTATTTCGGCTTTTAGGTTTTTAAAATCATCTTTCAAAAACAAAAAGTTTACATAACGCAATTTGCCTTCTGCGTCAGTTGGGTTAAGTTCTGCATATTTTTTAAAATTAACCGCTACTTTATTGAACTGTTTGTTCAAATAATAACACTCGCCAAGACGCTCGTAAGCCTCAGCGAAATTAGGATCTATAGCCACAGAGGCCTCCAATCCCTTGATAGCTTCATCGTAGTTTTTGGCTTGCATATTGAGGTTGCCTATCTTATACATTGTGGTAGCCGTTTTTTT
Source organism: Sphingobacteriales bacterium (assembly GCA_043768865.1). Classification (GTDB taxonomy): domain Bacteria; phylum Bacteroidota; class Bacteroidia; order Chitinophagales; family JAYVJZ01; genus JAYVJZ01. Next base: position 6,812 of record JAYVJZ010000059.1, on the reverse strand, counting down.
GATAGCAGCGGCTTGTTCGTAGTTTGACATTGCCTTGCCTCCTTCGTTTTTAATTAAGTAAGCATCGCCTAACAACATCAATGTACGTGGATTTTTGTAATCTATTTCTTTTGATTTATTGAAGAAGTAGATAGCCTCATCGAGGTCTTTTATTTTTGGTGCAAGGTAGGTGTATCCTATCTCCAACGGATATGTGGCATCTTTGGATTTGGTCGAAAGTATTATTTTTTCAAACACTTTTTTGCTTTCTATTTTATCACCGCTTAGTAGCAACATTTTACCGTTAGCAATTGATTTTAAAGGAGACTTCGTATCGATGCTTGCAGCTGTATTAAGCACTGCAATCGCTGAATCATTTTGACCCACCAATGCATAATAATTAGCCATTTGTATCAAGTTGTTTAAGTCCGTCTTGTTGCTAGTGTAAAGCCCACCTAGTATGCTTTTGGCTTTTGGCATGTTGCCCAAATCAAGTGCTTCTATGCCTTGTGATAATGTCTGCGCATTAGCATAATTGCTTGCAATGAATGAACTTAAAATAAAGAGAATCTTTTTCATTTTTTTATCTTTTTTTACTTTGGTTGATGAATGAACTATGGTATTAAAATTAAAATCCGTTTTTTATATTCAATTGTCGTTGTGGCATAGTGGCAGGTAAATAACCGTCGCGCAGCACCACTAATTGTCCTTTGTAGCTTGAAATAAACGAAGCAAAGCCTGTGCCAAGTCCTGAGCGACCTTCTACTGTTATAGTGTATAGCTTGCGTACCAAGGGATACGTGCTGTCGGCTATATAGCTTTGAAAAGGGAAGGCAATGGTTTTTTGGTTGTTTAATATGGTTTCTACTCCTACTAATTGACATTTTTTTCCCATTAATGTAGGCTTTAGTTTTTCATATTCTTGTATGTTAATCAATGCAAATGATTTTTTGTTTTTATTCAAATATAGCACCACCGAATCGATACTTTCAATACCATAGTAATGCGATGGAGCGTTGTTCAATTGCTTTTTGTTTTGTATAATTGCCATCAAACTACTTTTTGATTGAGTATTAAATAATACCGCATACCAATGTTCAGTTGATGATAATAACGCACTTTTCAAATCTTTTAGTGTGATGATTGAATCATTGTTTGATGAAGTAATAATCGCAAGTGCGTCGCTTGCAAAGTGCTGATGCACCGGGTTTAGGTTAATTGTTTTGTAATATTTTAACTCATTTTCATTCAACATTCTGCTCATTATTATCATGTTAAATGAATCATTTGTCATCTTTGCAATCAATTCATTTTCGTTGTAATATCGTTGCGTTAATGTAGCTTTTGGATACGTGTTTTCAAATACAAAATCTAAATGGTCAGCCAAAATAACGAGAGAATTATCCACGCCAATAGTAGCCTGCCCCTCCGTAGGGTAAGACAGATTTTCTTCTGATTTCTGTTTCGATTGACATCCATAATTAAATACTATAACTACCAGAAAAACCCCCACTACTTGCATACTTTTGTATAAACTATTGTTCATAGGTGCTGTTTTTTTTACCAAAGTAGAACACTTTTTTTTAAGTCTGTTAAGCGAAATTTTATAATCAAATAGGCTGTAATACAAGTTCTTATTTGTACAGCAGGGCTTTGACCGCTTGTATAACCTTAGTGGGATTGGGCAAATAGGCATCCACTAAATTGGGTGCATAGCTCATTGGAACATCGCTGCCACATATACGCTGCACGGGAGCGTCCAAATAATCGAATGCATCTTTTTGAACAACATACGCTATTTCAGTGGCGATATTGCCTAAGGGCCAACTCTCGTCAATTACCACAAGTCTATTTGTTTTTTTAACAGACCCAATTATAGTTTCATAATCAAGCGGGCGTATAGATCGCAAATCGATTACCTCCGCACTGATACCGTCTTTTTCTAATTCTTCAGCAGCTGCGTGGGCTACTTTCATCATTTTGTTGTAAGACACTATTGTTATATCAGAACCTTGTTTTTTGATGTCTGCTTTTCCTATTTCTATAACATAATCACCTTCGGGCACATCACCTAAATCGCTATACATCATCTCACTTTCCATGAATATCACCGGGTTATCATCACGTATTGCGGCTTTCAGCAGGCCTTTTGCATCATACGGATTGCTCGGCGATAATACTTTGAGACCAGGCACATTAGCATACCAACTCTCAAACATCTGAGAATGCTGTGCCGCTAATTGTCCAGCGCTACCTGACGGCCCTCTGAACACCATTGGACACGAAAAGTGTCCGCCACTCATGTTCAACATCTTTGCAGCTGCGTTCACTATTGGATCTATTGCTAATAACGCAAAATTCCAGGTCATAAACTCAACTATAGGACGGATGCCGTTCATAGCAGCACCGACGCTTATCGCTGCAAAACCTAACTCAGCAATAGGCGTGTCAATCACTCTTTTAGCACCAAATTCATCAAGCATACCTTGGCTTACTTTATACGCACCGTTATATTCTGCTACCTCTTCACCCATTATAAACACCCGTTCATCTAATCGCATTTCCTCGCTCATCGCTTCACGCAGCGCATCTCTATATCGTAATTGTCTAATTGCCATAGCAGTTATTTTTAGCTTGAATTGTTTAAGATATTCGTTGCGAAAATAACACATCTTTTTTAATATATTCATCTCTGTTTTTTAATTTTGTCGCCCTACAATCCTACACTTTTATTTACATTTTTTTTGTCAATACTTGCTTTCTATCAAATTCTACCCTATTTTTGACTTAATGATTACGTAATATAATTTTTAGATTTTAAAAAAAATGCATATTCTCAGAGTAGTTGAACATAGCTTGAAGTCGTTAGTAGAAATAAACTTATACGGCGTATGCACTCGTTTGGCCAACAGTTGGGGTATAGCTTCATCTACAGTCCGCAAATATTTTATCTACACGAGTATTATCACTTTTGGCTCGTCGGTAGTGATGTATTTGATTATTCATTTTTGGTATAATATTTTAAATTATACACAACAAAAAAAATCTCAAATTAGAGATATGTAATACTACTTATCTATAATCAGCACTTCTTATTAATTTTATTCCTATAAAACATTGAAAGTCAATTTTTGTAAATACCATGGCAATGGCAACGATTTTATACTCATCGACAATCGAAGCAAAACGTTATCTCGCAACTTACAAAAAACTATCAAACGTATATGTGATAGGCATTTTGGAGTAGGTGCAGACGGAGTGATACTTATTCAAAATGCAGTGAATTATGATTTTGAAATGAAATATTATAACGCAGATGGATACTTAGGTTCTATGTGTGGCAATGGAGGGCGCTGTGCAGTTGCGTTTGCAAGGCGGATAGGCATTAAACCAAGAAATAAAAAATACCGCTTGCTAGCGAGCGACGGTGAACACACCGCTCAAATTTTGTCAGATGCGACTATCATGCTGTCTATGAATAAAGTTACGGATATTAAAATTATTAATGATATTTCATTTGAACTCAACACCGGCTCGCCACATTATATTGAATTAGTCGATACCCTTGATACCCTTAATGTTATTGAGTTAGGAAGAAATATTAGGCACAATAGTAGGTACGATGCGTTGGGTATTAATGTTAATTTTATGCAAATAAAAAATAATAAAATAGAGGTGCGCACCTACGAAAGAGGGGTCGAAAACGAAACACTTTCTTGTGGCACCGGGGTTACAGCTTGTGCTATAGTTAGCGCATTATATATGCAAACAATTACTGAAAAAAATACAATCCAAATTACCACTTTAGGAGGTGATTTTACTGTTCATTTCAATTATAACGGAGAATATTTTTATGATATTTTCCTGCAAGCTAACGTAGGATATGTTTATAACGGAGAGGTTGAATTTTAAGATATATTACCTTATCTTGCAGCATTATTTACAGATATAGTACATAAAAAGTAAATAGTTGCCAATGATACGTTATTATAAAAAAAATGGATCTCAACTTATTGAAATCAACGAGCGCGAAACCGGTTGTTGGATCAATATCTATCCCCCTTTTGATACGAGTCAAATAGATAAACTGAGCACCGATCTTGGGATATTTCCTGATTTTTTTACAGATTCGCTTGATACAGACGAAAAAAGTAGGTACGATTTTGATGATAATGTGAAGCTCATTGTTATCAAAACTCCTATTATCAATCATGCTCAAACAGACGATTCATCAGCATACATAACCATTCCAATTGGCATAATACTCCACCCCGATTGCATTATCACTATCTCTAGATTTCAAAATCCGGTACTAGATAGTTTTATCAACAACAGTATTAAAAAAATAACCCCTGAGCAGCAAGTCGATTTTGTGCTTTTGCTTTTTGCTAGATGTATTTTTTATTTCTTACAATATTTAAAAGAAATCAACGTACGTCGCAATCAAATAGAGCGTGAGGTGCTTACGAGCAACTTAAACGACGAGTTGAAACAGTTGTTAGACATACAAAAAAGTTTGGTATATTTCGTTACTTCATTGCGAAGCAACGAACTCTTATTATTGAAAATTCAACGCACTCATTTTTTGATTACAGAACAAAACGAAGAGTTAAAAGATATTTTAGACGACGTCATCATAGACACTTCACAGGCATTGGAGATGGCTAATGTTTATACAACGATTATGAATTCGTCAGCTGAAACGTATTCTAGCATTATCTCTAACAATTTAAACATAGTCTTAAAACGGCTCACCTCTATTACTATTATTCTAATGATACCCACCCTAGTAGCTAGCCTTTGGGGCATGAATGTAGATGTGCCATTACACGATAAACCGGAGGCATTTTTTATAATTTTAGTTACTTCGTTTGTAGTATCGTTGGCTATTGGGTTTTGGTTTTTGCGAAAACGATTATTTTAATTTTTTTTCATCAAATGAATATAAGTGTTTTTGATATCATAAAAATTGGCATTGGGCCTTCTAGTTCACATACTATGGGGCCTTGGCTTGCGTCCTCTTTATTTTTAAAACACATCGCATCACGTGAGCCATTAGAAAACATTCAAGAAGTGGTCGTTATCTTGTATGGGTCGTTAGCTAAAACCGGCGTTGGGCATGGCACAGATGTCGCTATCAAGTTGGCGTTGCAAGGCGAGGATTACAAACTCATTGACCCAAGTAGTATAAATTTAAAAATAAGTGAGATTTTTAAAAATAAAAAATTACTACTTGACAATACACACATAATCCCATTCATAGATGGAGTGCATTTGATTTTTGATTTCCAAAATAGCTTGCCCAAACATCCTAACGGTGCTACTTTTAAGGCATTAACCAAAAATGGGGTTGTACACGAAAAAAATTATTATTCAGTGGGCGGTGGCTTTGTAGAAACAGATGATGTAGTCGAAAAAATAGAGGAGGATAAGTGCATGAAAATGCCTTTTGAAACTGCTAAAGAAATAGAAGATTATTGTCAATTGCACAACCTAAAACTATCTGAATTTATAATCGAAAATGAAATGTTATGGCGAGACACAGCGACTATCAATGCTGATGCTTTGTTGATTTGGAACGAAATAAAAGAATGTATATATAGGGGAATAAAAAACACGGGTATCTTGCCCGGTGGGTTGAATGTAAAACGCAGAGCGCAAGCTATCAACAATAATTTATTGGATAACAAAACGGCGAATAACAGTAAAGATTGGATACAATTAGTGCGATGTGCTGCACCAACTTTTACTAATATCAACAAATGGATTAGTTGTTTTGCGCTGGCAGTTAATGAAGAAAACGCATCTTTTGGACGTATCGTTACCGCTCCCACCAACGGGGCTGCAGGCGTTATACCTGCTGTTATTATGTATGCTTTTTGTTTTACTCCAGAGTTTGATGACACTAAAATAATAGAATTTATTTTAGTAGCTGGGTTGATAGGAATTTTATTTAAGAAAAAAGCGACTATAAGCGCAGCTATGGGCGGTTGTCAAGCTGAAATCGGCGTCAGCTCTGCTATGGCAGCTGCAGGTTTAACGCACTGTATGGGAGGCAGCATAGGGCAGAGTTTCATGGCGGCTGAGATAGCTATGGAGCACCACTTAGGCATGACTTGCGACCCTATTGGTGGGTTGGTTCAAATACCTTGCATAGAACGGAATTCTATGGGGGCTATCAAAGCGATAACAGCTAGCAATATTGCACTAGAGAGCGATCCAAAGGCGGCTAAAGTCTCTTTGGATAATGTCATCAAAACCATGTGGCACACGGCTTTGGATATGAATAGTAAGTACAAAGAAACGAGCGAAGCAGGTTTGGCAATCAACATACCAGTAAATCTTGCTGAGTGCTAATACCTTCATTTTTTAAGGTTCAAAATAATAGCCAATTTTCAACTATCGAGTAAGCATTTTTTCGATTTCTGGTAATATTATTTTAAAGGCTTCAAAAAAACTGCAGCATCTACTTTGCTTTTGTCACCCAAATATACCCAATGCACGTTGGTTACATATTTTCTAAAAGCTGCATTTATATCCGCTAATTTCAATGCTTTTACATCTTGCATATACTTGGTACTGTTGCTCCAATGCGACATTACGTTATACGAACCAAGCAAGTTATTTTGTGAATTGTTAGTTTCTAAATTCATAAAATAGCTGGTTAGAAATGTTTCTTTGTTATCTAAAAGTTCTTTTTCAGTAAAACCCACCGTACGTAGCTTGTTCAGCACTTCGAGCATCACTTGAGCACATTGTGTTGGGTCGGTGCTCGATACGTATATAAACGCCGTAGGATTGTTGAATCGTGAGCGAGAAAACCCCGCAGCAGG
>JAYVJZ010000058.1:0-13076 GCA_043768865.1 Sphingobacteriales bacterium | reverse complement strand
GTAGGGTCGGCAGCGTGTATGCTATCGAGCGCTTTGCTTTGAGATGCTTGCGTTGCATTTGCAATACCCCCCCCTTCGGCACTGGCATCCGAAGTGCTTTCGGCGGCAGTATCGCCTCCGTTTGCAGCGCCTTGCTTTTGGCTACAGGCTGCTAGCATCATTACTACTATTAATAATAAAAACCGCATTATTACTTATTATTAAGTGTTGCTACCAAATCGCCCGTTGCGGCTTGCACCTTCGTTATATCGCCGGTGAGCATTATGCCTCCTTCTATTGTCTGCGTGGTGAGCTTGTGTTTTTGGGCTGTGGCGTTGATGTTGGCTTGACCATATACGGCAGGGTCGAAGGTCTTGCTAATTACGTAGCGTGTGTAGTCGATTGGTTGCTCCGCTTGGGGCACTGCGGCGGCTGGGTTGATGCCGTCTATGAAGGCTGCAACCTCTTTTTCAGTTCCCTTGATAGTAATCATATCGCCGCTGCCTTGTAGGGTGATACTGCTGCCTCTGGCTTGTAGCTTCGCTTGGTAGGCATTAATCTCTACGCCTTGCAATAGACGGCTAGATACTTGTTTTGAAACAGTCTGCGCTTGCAGTGATATAATACCAAGCAAGATACTAAATAGAGAAAGGATAATTTTTTTCATACTTTTTTTTTAAGTGATATTTGTTTAATATAATTTTTTGTATCTTTTTATTAATTATAACTGACTATTCTTAACACAAAACTTGAACGAAACGCATCTTGCCATATCAATATACGATATGAAAAGACCCTTTGGTTTTTCTACTACATTTTACTTTTATTACCTCCTACTTCGCTCGGGTTATCCTTTATTTATTCGTTTTATAATTCCTACTTTTTTTATACCTCCCGTCTTACTATTTCATACATTCTACTAAAGCTTAAATACAATTTTTCTATTTATTTTTATAAATCGTATCTATTTTCTGCCTATTTGCGTTTAATTATTTAAAAAAAACGTACTACTAATGTCGAAATGATGCCAAGATGATGCCAAGATATTTTTTTCTCACAGCTACTAATTGCTTTATTAGCTGCATAATTTGTTGTTGTTTTTGTACTTATTACTTTTTGTTTAGCAGCCCACAAAGCCTACGTGTATAGGTATTAGAGGAATTGTTATAAACAAAAATAAAAATGATGAGGTAGTAAATTTATATTCTATAGGTTAATTTTTAAATTTTATTAAATGTAATCATATGTAAATATAAATTAAATTTTATTAAATTGTTACATATTTTTAAAGATTTAGGATAAACCCTAATTTTTTTGATTTGATGTTTTGAAGCAACTAAGCAATAAATTGTAATTAATTGTAACGATTATTGTGCAGTTTGAGCCATTTTTTATTGCAGAAAGACGCTTAGTTGGTAATTGTTATCTTCGTATTTTGAGGTGATAGTATGATAGTGAATCAACAGTTGTAATGGTTATGTGGCTGCTGCTAATTACATTCTAGTTGCGTGTTATCGACTCGGGTGTATCTCCCTTTTTGTTTGTGTGTTGCATAAATAGCAACCACTTATTTCAACTACGTTTTTTTTTGAGTAGTACGGTGTGTAATCTGCAGATATATTCGCCGCCTTTATTTTATTGCTTCTTTAGGCAACTCGTTTTTTATACCTACGTTTTAGACAAAGCTGTATTACTTTAAAAAAAAAATAACTGCGAGCGTTGAATATTCCTATTTTTAGTTGCAAAATAAATATAATTAGCTCTTTCTATTAGCAGAATAAACGCCAAAGTATTGATAAAAACTATTGATAACTTACTAATAATCATAAATAGTAAAAAAAATATAAAATTTATTATACTGATTATCAATAAGTTATTAAATACTTAATATAAAAGCAACAAAAATAGTACAATTAATTTGGTGGGTATTAGGGAAAACCCTAATTTTGTGCTTCAATATGAATTGTTTTCATTTGACTTGTGTTTTTCAGCGAACCATTAATTGGTTCGCTTTTTTTTTGGCTGCACTACCATACAAAAAACGGTTACATATATTTTCTACTTTTTTTTATTGAATTTATCTCCTCGTGTTTTGGGTTTTTTATATTTCATTTTCAATTCTTCGGCACGGTGTATTTTGTTGTTTACTTTTTTGTTTTTATCTTTTTTATCATGAAAAGCAAGCCCACTATTTTCTCGGCTTGGCAGCTTGCCTTCTAGTGATTTCATGCGTATTTTGGGTATCTCATCGTCAATCAAAATCGTCGCTATAGGCACTGATTGGGGTAGGGTTAGCAACGGAATACGCCTAGACATCATGTTTTCAATATTGTCGCAAAGCGGCTGCTCGGCTTCGCTGACGAATGCGATTGAGTTGCCTTGTCGTTTGGCTCTGCCTGTGCGACCGATGCGGTGTATATAGTTTTCGGCCACTTCGGGTAAGTCGAAGTTGATTACGTGCGTTACTTCGAGCAGATCCAATCCGCGGGCAATGATATCGGTGGCAATGAGGACTTTGCGTGACCCTTCGTCGAACATCTTCACCGACTTGAATCTATAGTTTTGGTCTTTGTTGCCGTGTATCAAGCCGAACTGCAGCGGCGTTGCGGCATCTAAAATAGCAAATAACATATCGGCCATGCGCTTGCTCGACACAAATACCAATACTTTATCCATCGAAGTGTCCGTAGCTAGCAGGTGTTGCAACAGGCTGACTTTGGTATTGAAATTGGGTACGTTGTATTTGGTTTGAGTGATAGTATCTAAAGGAGTCCCACTTGGTACTGCTTCTATCTTGGCAGCTGCGGGAAAATTATCCATTATAAAAGCCTCCACGTCTATAGTTAGGGTAGCCGAAAACAGGACGTTTTGACGTTTTGGGGGCATCAAATCAAGCAATTGAATGAGTTGGGTTCTGAATCCAAGGCTTAGCATCTCGTCCACCTCATCGATAATCAATTTTTTAACGGTTTTTAACTTTAAAGAACCATGCAAAACGAGGTCTATTAGCCGACCTGGAGTGGCTACTAGCAGATCCATGCCTTGCAATACTTGTGCTATTTGCGTATTCATACTCGTACCCCCATACACGCCTATGGCCTTGAGTGGCATATATATTGCAAGTTTATTAACCTCTTCTACCACTTGTACAACCAACTCTCGTGTGGGCACGACGATTACTATTTGGGGTAATTTAACTTTTGCAAACGCCCATTGCCGTAGTGCTGGTAGCAAATATGCAAAGGTTTTGCCGGTACCCGTTTGTGCAATACAGACTACGTCGCGCCCGGCTGTTTGTGCTGAAAATGAATGCTCCTGTATCCATGTAGGGTGTTCAAGGCCGATATCTGTCAAGGCTCTTCGCAGAGGGGGGGTCAGGGTTAAGTGGTCGAAGGTGGTTATTTCCATGATGAATAAAAATGTAAAAACTAGCTGTGTGCAACTAAAATAATGTGTACTGCAAAATTACCACTATTGCATATAATTATACCTAGCTACGCTTATAGTTTTAATATCAATTGCACAGAATAATTGACTTTAAAGCATAGGTACCGATTGGAGAATACTTATATTACAATTCAATAATCTAATTGATATTTTGATGGGCGGAAGTTGGGTATTTGTTATCTAAAATAATGATCACCCCGCAGGCTATTAAAAACAGTGCACCGTTTTTGTCCACGTCTATGAGGTCAGCCAAAAGATTATTAAAAAAAGTTATTACTATTACCATGCTTGTAGTGGCTAACAATAGCCTGTCGTTGGGCTGCAATATGCGATGATACAGCGTTTGACACTTATATAATAAATACAAAAATAACAATAAAAAAAGTACTAACCCGATGAAGCCTTGCTCGATGCAGACCAGAAGAGGGTAGTTGTGAACGGTGCTATTGTCGTCATTGTCGCTCACCCAAGTAGTGTATATGGTAACGGCATATTTTTTGTAATGCAAAGCAAAAGTATTGGGTCCCCACCCTACTAAGGGGTGCACGGGTATCATGTTGAGACCTGCAAGCCATCGATACACACGCTCGGCCGAACTGACGTCTTCTAACACAAACATCGATTCGAGATGTGAGGCAAGGTCGTTGTGATATACGGTTTTGGTGAACTCAGGGGCTAGGCGTAGGTATCGATTGTCATTTTTTAAAAATAAAATAATACTCCCCAATAGCAGTGCCACGGTTATCAAAGCTTGCGTCAGCCACTTGTTTTTGATTATATAAAAGTAGGCTACTGCGACTATCATGCTCAATATTGCTGCCCGAGTATAAGAAAAATACAGCCCTGCAATTAATAGTAACAAGCTCAAAAAGAGTGTGTAGCGTCGCACTGTTTGCGGCTTTTGTTGTTGATGCAAGTAGTACGTCCACGGCAATAACAAAGCAATCAAAACGGCATAATTAACGTGATTACGAAAAAAAGGACGCAATGTATCGTTTATTTTTTCAAATGCAAAGTCCATACTAGCGTGAGTTACAAGCGATTTTATAACCAATAGCACGGTAGGCACTATCAACAACCAAAGCATAGTATTGAACCGCTTAGGAGTATATATCGTAACGAACAAAAACAAAAAGGGTACGAGATACCAGATTTTAGCAAGGCCATATTTGAACGATCGTACACCATCAACACTAAAAAAAACACTAAAAAACAACCACCCCAATTGCAACAGCAACAGGCCTACTATAGTGTGGTTTATCAGTTTGGGTGGGAGAAGGTGAGGGCGATATGCGATGTAAAACAAAAATAAAACGGTACAAAAAATCATAAGAGGCTCTGAGGGCAAATCAGTACCTAAGCTACATGTTACCATGTATTCTATTGAAATAGGCAGGCTAAAAAGCAACAAATAAAAGGCATATTTGATGTCGGTGGCGAGCGATAAAAACACCAACAACACGATCGGCAGGCCGAGTATCAACCAACTCTCGGTTAGGCAATAACACCAACCGCACGCCAAGCATAGTGCGGCATACAGCCCACTGAGCAAGTGTCCGTTTGATTTTAAATTATATAAATAAGTAAATAGTGGCATGGTGTTGAGCCTGCTATTCGCTCCAATCAACGGTTTTGAGGCGTTGCATGAGTACAAAAAACAACAGTGTACAAGACAACACAAAGGCTGTGATACCGAGCACGAGCAAGCTCCGCACGGGTTTTACTTTTTTGTCGCTAGCGAATGCTTTTTCGACTATATACACACTCGATAGATTTTTGCTTGCAGAGGCTTGATTTTGATTGAATAAAGTCGAAATATCGTTATAATCATTGACGGCATTGCGCAGCACCATTTTTTGAATATTAAGCTGTACCGTGTCGGTTACATAGCCACGCATAGCTACAAGGCTATCCTGCATTGCGATAAGATTCGTTTTTTTAAGACCCAATTCTTGTTCAAACATTTTTACAATTTCTTGCTTGTTGCTCACTACCATGCCTGTGCTTATTTCATCTATTTTTTTGACAATAGCATTCGCCATATCTGCCGCTAGCTGCGGGTCGCAATCCAATACGTGCACCTCCACCCCACCTAATCCATTTTTTAAAATTTCATAATTTTTATTAAACTGCGCTCGCATTTTAAATTGTGCATATTGAGCAGTGCTGTCTATTTGATAATGTTCAAATAGCTTGAAGGCATTGATGCAATAAGCGTTTATCTGTCCACTTCTGCCAATAGAGATGAGCCTATCGGCGTCATTTTTGTCTCCAAATGTATTCTGTGTTTGATTATTGTCTTTTTGAAACAACGCATTTCTATCGGTCAATGTAGGATTGCTCGGAAAAAAAGTAACTGTACTTTCGTAGTAGTTAGGCATCAAAAGCGTTGCCAACGCTACGGTTACGGCAGTTATCACCCCTAAGATGAGAAATGTTTTCTTCTTTTTTAAAAGTAATTTTAATAAGTACGTACTGTCGAGTGGAGGATTGATTTCCATAAATTATGAATAGTGGAATAAGTTTACATATTGAGTGAAACAAATGTAACAAAAAAAATAGTAGTTATGATGCAGTTTTTTCAAAATAAAAAGCACCCTCTAGGGTTGCTAGAGGGTGCTTTTTATTTCAAAATATATAGTCTAGTGTAGCGTATGCTGTTTATTTTATTTGCCAGATTCCATACCATCTGCAACTTCAGGTACCATCGTGATTGACATCATATCGAGGCCTTGCGTCATCTTCAGCGTCAATTCGGTTGGCGTAATTACTTCAATATCAATTGTGTCTGCTTTGTTTTTGTCGCTAGTAGTGATCAACTTTTTATTATCAGGCGTAACGCTCCATTTGCCTTTGTCAGCACCAGGACCGCCGTCGGTTTCGTACGTACCGTCAGCTTTGAATTCCATAGTCATTTTTTTCATATTTTCTTTCATTTCAGCGTCCATTTGGTCCATTTGTTCCAACATTGCGGTTTTGATACTGTCGTTTTTCAACGTATCCAACGCAGCTTTCTGCTCTGCCATCATCTTGTCTAGGCTTGGCATTTTCATATCAGTAACACGCCATTTTTTGATTAATTCTTTGCCGTGTTGTTCTTTGCAAGCAAGCAACACAGAGGCTGTCAATACTAGTAAAATAAAAAAGTTTGTAAAGTTTTTCATGTTAATTTGTTTAAAATATTTTTTGTTTAAATTTTTGTTCATTTTATTGTAATGCAAAGAAACTACAATTAATCAGTTAAGCACATTTGATTAGTACAAATTTAATCTTTTTTCAATATTTGCTCCCTAGTGTCGCGCGCAATAATAGCACTTCGCTTTGCGTCTTTTTCGGGATCAAAAAGCCTACGGTAGGTATAATGTGTTTTGCCCAAGGTGGCGCCTAAACTCTCATGCAGTGCCCTCATTTTAGGATTAAAATCACCTACCCAGCTTAGTTCTACCTCTCTATACTGTGGTATGTTGTATATAGTATCTGCTGCTTTTTTTATAATTGCACTTTCTATCCCACTTTTTTGATATTTCGGTGTTACTCCCATTATTATTATTCTGCTTCGCCAAACTGTCTTCATAAGCAGGTTGTAGATGTATATAATTTTGCCCCACCAACCGCTGTTCCCTTTCATTTTTTTGATAATAACATTAATGTCTGGCACCATAATGAGAAACCCAATGCACTGCCCTTCATAATAGGCAAACCATATAAATCGCTCTTCAATAAAAGACGACATTTGCAAAAATGTTTTCTCTACATCGGCGGCCTGCATCGGGGTAAAATTTTCATGGAACTCCCACGCCTCGTTATATACTTTTACAAAATCTGCCGCATACTTTTCAAAGTTTATTTTTTTCAAATGCTCAAAACTGAAGCCCGGCTTGTGCATCACCCATTCGGCTATTTTATTAAACCGCTCCGGCAGGGGCTTTGTAATATCCAAATGATTGCTCACCTGCTCGTAATATTTAAAAAAACCAAACGACTCGAACAGTGCTTGATAGTAAGGTGGATTGTACGCCATGCCAAAGCCGGGCGTGATAAAACCCTGCACCAACAACCCCCAATACCGGTCATTTTCGCCAAAATTAATAGGTCCGTCCATCGCTTCCATTCCTTTATCTGCCAACCACGATTGACATTGATTCAACAACAAATGTGCTGCATTTACATCATCAATACATTCAAAAAAACCCATACCACCCGTGGGTTGATCATTAGAATGTGCTTTTTTTAGGTTAATGAATGCGGCTACTCGTCCTATGTAGTTGCCCTTGTCATCGGCTAGCAACCAACGTTGGCAACTGCCATGCTTATAAAAATCGTTGCGCAACGGATCGAATATCGCATTGATATCATCGTCTAGCGGCCGAACCCAATTGGGGTCGTTAGCATATATCGCTAAGGGCATTTGCAAAAACGCAGCTGCTTGCAAAGTGGTGATTACTTCTTGTAATTTCATTGCCTCAAAAATAGTGTAACACAATCAAAAAAAGCAAGAAAACCACTTATAATTATTTGTGTTGTCATCAACTTATTACTACTACTACTTATACAATTTGCGAGTGGGGATAAGCCTACGCCACAGCGGTTTAATACATCCAAGTAGAAGTAGCAATACAGCGGCTGTTTATATTATAAAAAATTGGATACAAAGCAACCCCCAACAAAGTTTCGTAATAGTTGCTACGTCAGGTTATATTCAATTTGCTTGTGCTAATTATCCCACTAAAACGGGCTTTTGAAATCAGGGTTGTTGATAAATTTATAATCGGTGAGGGTTAATAAAAAGGCTTTTATCTTTACCTTTTCAGCAACTGTAAGCTGCACTCCACCTACGTTAGCGAACTCCATTTTAGGATCTACATTAGCCCCTTGGTGCACACCGGTTGAATAAAAATTAAGCACCTCGTCGAGGGTAGCAAACCGACCATCGTGCATGTATGGGGCGGTGAGTGCGATATTGCGTAAGGAAGGTACTTTGAATTTACCATTGTCTGCCGGGTTGCCACTAACGGCTCCGTAGCCCTTGTCGGAGTAGTCATTGGGGGTAGCTGCAAGGTCTAAACCGTTGTTTCTAAAATCAAGCGTGGAGAGAAAAACACTACTCTCAACGGGGTGGCAATGCAGACAGTCGCCTCCTGTGATTTCACTCATCGACATATAGCCGTCAAGCTCATCATCATCAAAAAAATCTTCACCACGTCGTACTTTATCAAACTTTGAATTATACGATAGCAACGTTCTTTCAAATTGTGCTATTGCTTTGGTGATAACAATACTATCGATAGTTTTGTTTGGAAACGCTTTAGCAAACTTTTCTTTATATAGGGCTGATTGTTTCAATTTAGTAGCGGCGTCGTTCCAGTTGAGGTTCATCTCGTTGTGGGCAGGCACGGGTTGAAAGGCTTGCTCTTCAATAGTCGTGGCTCTGCCGTCCCAAAACATCGCATCGTACCATGCTAGATTGTAGAGTGGCATTGCGTTACGTGCATTGACCTGCCCACCGATACCGATGCTCTTGGGTACACCGTCGGTGAACGATTTATCAATGCTGTGGCAAGATGCACACGCTACTGTGTTGTCAGCACTCAATATTTTATCATAAAAAAGATGACGCCCGAGGTCGATGCCTTCAACAGTGAGCGGGTTGTTCGCCGCTACGGGCATAGGCGGAAACCCTGCCGGCGTGGCGAGCGAATATGGTTTTGGTTGGTAGTTGATTGCATCAGGTATAGCGTCGTCTTTGCAACCCAAACCTACGGCAAGCATAACAAAAAACATGAAAGAAAATAGGTATTTCAATAGTATTATTTTTTATTTAATTATTAAAAACTAGTCGCTCCAACAAAATTATCGAGCACCGTGTTTGCTGTTTGAAAACCGAGCACGCCAGTAGAATGCGTGATATTGTTATTTACAATATCCACATTACCTGCATTTCCATCAAATAGTTGATTGACATCTATTTGAATTTCAATAGGAGTAGTGGCGTTTTCGGCGATTGTAACAGCGGTGATAGGGAGTGTAACTGATTTGTAAAGCGAATCGAGCCCACAATCATATTTAAAATTTGAAAAAATACTTGCACTGCCGGTAGGGTCTGTATAGCCTTCTAACATCAAAAATAAATATCCTAAGGTTTGCCCCCAATTCATGGAACTACTAACTGCCAAAGGATGTCCTAGGGGATAGATGTTGGGGTTTTCATGATTAATTTTTTCTTTCACCCCGACGTCGTATTTTATTTTGTTGTAAGTGCCTGCGGGCACAGATGCAGTGATGCTTTTTACGTCATACGACTCGTACAAATAAAATTCATTTACATCAACTTCTACTCCCGTTGTGCTGACCAATTTCATATAATTAGCATAAAATTTTAAGGTACTAATCAAGTATTTACGATTCAAGCTAGGGTGCAAAATAGTGTCCCCAATCGTATAATCTACGCCACTTTGTTGTAGATTGAAGCTGACCTTCACGTTGCCAAATGTTGGTGCAACGGGGGGTGCAACGACATTCTTTTCACAGCTATTGAGTAGAATAGACATTGTCAAACAACATAAAAATGTGGACAGTATGTTTTTCATGGTAATTGTTTTGTGTTTATAATGTAAAACTTTTACAAATATAATAAAAAAAACGGATAGTTTATTGCAATGAAATTTAAGAAAAAACAATACTTTTGTGGTATCTTTATAAAGTTAAAATTAATTATTATTATTAAATTCCAAACTAAATTTATTGCATGAAAAACATATCGTTATTGCTCGTATTGTTTCTAGCCTTTGCAACACATACGACTGAGGGAAGCAAAAAAATATCGCCCAAAAAAATCAAAACAGTTACTACAGATTCTATATCTGTGGTTCGCTATATGCCCGAGAAATACTTCAAATCGCAAGACAAAATGAATGTACAATATGTGGTGCGATTTTTGATATATAGCAGCGAGCGTTTGAACAAAAAAAACATAAAATTGTACGTCAACGAAAAGCAAATAGACCTACAAAGCACCTCCGAGAAACGCAAAAGTCATTGGCAGCATATAGATTATTACCGCTCGTATTTCACCTGCATACTCACCGCTAACGATATAGAAACAGCCTACAAAACAAAACTCTGCGTCAATACTGCATCGTTGAGCAAATGCTCTGACCTCACATCAATAGAAAACATGAACGGCCGGCCGCAGTTGAATGTTATCGCATTCAGTGCGAACACGAATGCTATACTTAACAACGCCGCTAAACAATTCAAAGCATTGTTTGAGCCAGGTACTTTGATCGCCAAAAACGAAGCTTTACGGGGTGTTAAAGTTAATGCTACAACTGCTGAAGATCTATCTGTGCTTGATATTAATCAGCTTACGGACGAGTTGATTAAAAATTTTAAACGCAACGAACGCCCTTTGAAACGTGATATAATGTTGTTTTATTTGAGTGCTCGTCCCTATGAATATTATCAAAAAAAAGAGCTAACATTGTTTGATTATTTTACAAGAGGAAAATATAAAAATTGTTTTTCTATTAATGAAATAACTCGCAAATTGGCCAAACTGCCTTGCCGTAGTATTTTGATAACCGATGTACCAAAACAAGAAGCTAACAATGCGTTAAACTTTCAGCATAAAGTAACCGTACTGAGCTACACCGCCCCTAAAAATCAACGCAATGACGGCACGACAGATCAAGATGCAACCGGAAAAAATTACTTAAATGAAACTATTAAAACAGCTTTGACCTCCGCAGGCGATGCAAACAATGACGGCACTATCAACAAAAACGAATTTGTGGAGTACCTTGAGAACCATCTAAAATGTGGCAAAAAAGGGAAGTTAATCACTATTAATCATACTGAAAATTTCAACTTAATCAACGTACGCTAAGACCGAATTTTCTTTTATTCAAACTTAAAACTGCAAAAAAAATGGCCCTAATTACTGCATTCAAAGGCGTGCGACCTGACGAAAAAAACGCTGCCTCTATCGCATCACGCCCCTATGACGTTATGAATGTAACCGAAGCTAGAGCCGAGGTAGCCCACCTGCCTAATTCATTTTTGAGGATAACGAGGAGTGAAGTGGAATTGCCGATAGGCACAGATGTGCACAGCGAAATTATATACTCAACGGCGGCTTCGAAGTACCAACAATTCAAACAAGAAAAAATATTGATACAAGATGCTTCGCCTTGCTTGTATGTATATCAACAAACGATGCACGGCCGCACACAGACGGGGTTGTTGTGTGCTTCGTCGCTAGATGATTACGATAATAATATTATCAAAAAGCATGAGCATACTCGACCTGAAAAAGAGCTAGACCGCACTTTGCATATACAAACTACACTTGCCCAAACAGGGAAGGTATTTATGACCTACAAAGGCGTAGAAAGCATAAATAGCATAATTGAAAAAATAATTACAACTCAAACGGCTAATTATGATTTCGTTGCAGAAGACGGAGTGGCACATGTGCTGTGGGTAATCAACGACGAAGCAACGGTGCAGCTATTGGTTCAACTTTTTGATACAGAAGTGCCTGCTACCTACATAGCCGACGGGCACCACCGAGCTGCGAGTGCGAACAATGCACGCAAGCATTTACGTAAGCAAAACGCTACCCACACAGGCACTGAGGCGTATAATTATTTTTTGACAGTACTTTTTCCTGCCGAACAGTTGCAAATAATAGATTATAACCGAGTGGTAAAAGACCTCAATGGCATGACATCACAAGAGTTTATAGCTGCGTTGCAGGCCGATTTTGAGGTTGCTGTTAGTGAGCATCAAGTAAGGCCGACGAAGCTACATGAGTTTGGGTTATACATTGATCATACGTGGTATGTGATGCAAGCCAAGCCCCACGCTTTTGCGAGCGACCCAATCGGGGTTTTAGATGTTAGCTTGTTGCAAAAAAGAGTTTTGAGCGAATTATTAGAAATACACGACCCACGGGTAGATACAAGGGTTGAGTTTGTAGGTGGAATAAGAGGATTGGGGGAGCTAGAAAAGCGGGTGGATAGCGAGGAGATGAAAGCGGCATTTTCAATGTATCCTGTATCGCTGCAGCAGCTCATAGACATAGCTGACAGTGGGCAAGTGATGCCTCCCAAAAGCACGTGGTTTGAGCCAAAACTTCGCGATGGGCTTGTGGTGTATGATATTGCCTAAGCTGTAGCTGTTGCCTAGTGCTAGCGTTGTTATATCTATTTATTTTTTTACAATATTTGCCACTTCGCCAAATTCTTTGCCCGCACGTTCTATGATGTCGGACAATACTTGGTTATTGGTAGCATTGCGAAAGGAGCTAGCCATTGTCATAATGGTTTGAAAATAAAAGTGCTCCATTTCTTCTATATACATATCTTTTGTCCAAAGATCTACTCTGAGGGCAGCACTGTCTTTGGGGTCCCAAACGCTTAATTGCATGGCTTTGCATGGCATCGCCCCGCCTGTGGCGTCTGAGGCATTCCATGTCATGTCGATAGGTAGGTTGTCGCTGTTGAGTGTAACGTTTATTTTTATTTCTTTTGTGGTCATTTGTATCGATTTTGAACGTTGGCAAGTGCCGTCATTTTGCTACAAAAATAGCATTAATATTTGGTAAATATATACTTAAAATTTAGCTTATATTTTGTATATTTGTAAAT
>JAYVJZ010000057.1:0-6655 GCA_043768865.1 Sphingobacteriales bacterium | reverse complement strand
ACGATAACAATCACCCAAGACGAAGGCCCACGTAAGGATACAACGCTCGAGGCATTGGCCAAACTAAAGCCAATGTTTGCAAATCCGGGGACTGTTACGGCTGGCAATAGTTCGCAAACAAGCGATGGGGCTGCGTTTGTGATTGTGATGAGCGAGCGCTTGATGAAGCAACTCAACTTACACCCTATGGCACGAATGCTTAGTTGTACGAGTGTGGGCGTTGCTCCAACGTTGATGGGCATGGGTCCTGTGGCTGCGATACCAAAAGCCTTAAGGCTTGCGGGGTTACAATTGCATGATATCGAACAATTTGAATTGAACGAAGCCTTTGCTGCGCAGGCGTTAGCGGTTATCCAAGAGATACAATTAGATGCTAGTAAAATAAACGTAAATGGCGGGGCGATTGCGTTAGGGCATCCGCTAGGTTGTAGCGGAGCAAAATTGAGTATTCAATTGTTGAACGAAATGCAACGCAGGCAACAAAAGTACGGCATCGTATCGGCTTGTATAGGGGGTGGGCAGGGCATCGCAGCGGTGTTTGAACGTTTGTAATTTATGCTACAAAGTACGTGTTTTATTTTTTCTTACGCAATTCAAAATTCTGCCCTAAATACACTTTTCTTACTTGCTCATCATTGGCAAGCTCTTCGGCTGACCCTTGTTTCAATATTTTTCCTTCAAACAAAAGATAAGCCCTGTCAGTGATAGAGAGGGTTTCTTGAACGTTGTGATCGGTGATTAAGATACCAATATTTTTGAATTTTAATTGCTCTACTATTGCCTGTATGTCTTCAACTGCGATAGGGTCGATGCCTGCGAAAGGCTCGTCTAAGAGTATAAATTTAGGGTCATTGGCGAGGGCTCGGGCTATTTCAGTTCGGCGCCGCTCGCCTCCACTGAGCACATCGCCGGGGCTTTTGCGTACTTTATGCAACCTAAATTCTTCTATCAAAGATTCTAGTTTTTCGGCTTGTTGCATAGGGTTGAGGGCGGTCATCTCAAGTATCGCTTTTATATTATCCTCAACACTCAATTTCCTAAATATACTCGCCTCTTGCGGCAAATATCCTATTCCATTTTGAGCACGCTCATACATCGGCATCTTGGTAATCTCTTTATCATTAAGATACACCCTGCCTACATCGGGTTGCACCAAGCCAACCATCATATAAAAAGTAGTCGTTTTGCCTGCACCATTAGGCCCTAATAAACCCACCACCTCGCCCTGCTCAACGTTTACACTCACTTGGTTCACCACCGTACGACCACGGTAGCTTTTCATTAAATCGGTAGAGGAAAGTATCATACTTTATGAAACAAAATTTATATTCAATTTTACGTTTAAATCGAACAAAAAGCAGGAGTAAAAATTAGCATTAAACCGACTAAAAAAAATATTAAAATTTTAACAAAAAACCGCTATAACGCTCGGTTTCCTTCATGCCACGATATAAATCAAAAGTTATCTGTGGTTCACTGAAAAACACTTTTTTGGTCTTAAACAAATCTGCTAAATACTCTTGCTCCGTTTGACCTGGAGTAGGCACCAAAATCGCCTTCTTGCCAATCGCCTCTAAGTCCATAATAGTACTATAACCCGACCTACTCACCACCACTTCGCAATTGAAAAGTATATTAAACAAACGGTCTGTAGGCAGATGATCCACCATATCTACAAACTGTGAATGCTTGACAAAACGAGACGATTCCGTCTTCCCCAACAACACTAAAATAGAGATATTCAACTTATCTAGATGACTGACAATAATCTTCTCAAAGACGGTACGCTGCGGTTCGGGACCCGAAAGCAAGACTACCATTTTGTATGTTTTCTCTAACGAATTAGACATCCATTGATTCCTAAACCGTGATAGCGGACCGATAAACGTAACCTCAAAAGGCGTTTCAACACCATGCGACAACTCCCCCGTCAGGTTGTTTTCCCCCTCATAATCAGGCACCCAACAACCATGAAATTTCTTAATATAATTAAAATTGACCTTGCGCATTAACCACTCCAACCAAGCTCTACCCTTGCTATCACGTACGTTGAGCTGATGAGTAATAAAATAACACGGCACCATCAAGCTATGCAACCCAAACCTATTATCCGATATTACCATATCGAGTTCGTGCTTTTTAATCAACTTTTTAAGCACATCATGCTCCTTGCTTATAACCCCTAAAATCCTCGGCAATTGCTGCAACATCACCCCATTGAGGCTTTGCGAATCAGTATATACAATATCATAGGCCGGCAACTCCTCAAATGCTAAATCAGGAAATTCAATTTGTAAAAAATGTGCCGCACGTCCTGCACTCGCCACTATCACCTCGTTGCCCTGCGACAGGAGCTGTTTGATGATCGGAATACAACGCGCAGCGTGCCCCAAGCCCCAATCGAGAGGTGCAACTAAGATTTTCTTACCGCTGAATTCATTTAAAATACTAACCGCCAAAGTGGAAAAATAATTTTGATAAAAAATGTGTTTTATAAGTACATTTGTCTTGCAATGTTACACCAATTAAAATAATTAAAAAAATATGAAATCTAATTTAGTTTCAATAATCGCCCTAGTTGCCCTCTCATCAATGCTTTGCACACAATTGAGTAGCTGCAAAATATTTAAAAGTAGCCGATGCAATGACTGTCCAAAGTTCAACAAAATAACAACCGAACCCAAAGAAATATATTGTTAAACACCAACTAATCAAAAAAATAGTTTGGGCGTTCCCCCTTGCCAATGCCTGACAATACAGGCAGGGCAAGAGGTCGGTGCTCCGTTCCCGCTCTTTGTTTTTTTAATAAAGAAATGTAAAAAAAACAAAGGAGCTCCACTAAAGCCCCTAACGCACCCTACGGGCGGCACAGCACACGCAATCCACCAACCGCCAACTGACCCAACCGATTATACAATTACCCAATCAATTTTAAAATAAAAAATACAACACAACTCAATATCAATAGCACGCACACCAAAATTTAAGTTTATCTTTGACCGTCGATAATACCCATGAATTACTCCTACCTTCAAACCCAAGATGCACTTACGCAAACGTACCATTACGTAGCACTTACGCAGCATAATAACCTGCTTACGCTCACGCTCATCAGGCCAACCAAAAAGAACGCAATGTGTCCGCAGATGATGAATGAAATAGCCTATGCACTATGCTACGCACATTATACTAGCGAAATATGGGTAATTATTATACAAGCCGAAGGCGATGTGTTCTGTGCAGGAGCAGACTTAAAAGCAATGGCAGGCGAGGTAGAACCGCACCTATCAAGCATACCATCCCCCACCAACGAGGTGCTACTCGGGCTACTTTTTTCAACTATTCACAAACCAATGATAGCCAAAGTGCAAGGTAGTGTAATGGCAGGAGGTTTTTTCTTTTTAGCTGGATGCCATTATGTAATCGCCCACCACGGCGTCGTGCTTGGACTACCAGAGGTCAAGCGTGGTTTGTTTCCCTTTCAAGTGATGTCGGCACTCCTTCAGATACTACCACAACGCAAGGTTTTAGACTGGTGTATGCAGGGATATAGTTTACCAGCAACACTAGCATTGGAGTGGGGTTTGATTACCCATTTAGTGCCAATCAATGAGCTAGATGCGACAGTAGATATGTTAGTGCAAACCCTCCTCAGCAACTCACCGTCAGCTATTAGGCTTGGGTTGCAGGCATTTGGTAGGATAAGCACCAACAGCGAAGAAAATCAATTGTACTTAAAAAAAATGTTGCAAAATACCATACAAACCGACGATGCAAAAGAAGGAATAGAAGCTTTTAAAAATAAACGAACTCCCACATGGACGGGTCGATAATATCGCCAAACAATCATTAAAATTAATCAATAACAAAAATATAAATACCTACACAATGAGCTACGAAAGTGCATTAGAATTTGTAAAACAAAGAGCCGCAAATGCGGAGGTTTTCAATAAGAAATTAAAATTTGACATCGAAGGACAAACCATATTTATAGACGGCACGGGCAGCAGCAATATTGTAAATACTCAAAACAGCGACTCCGATTGTACTATCAAAATATCACAATCCAATTTTGATAAATTAATAGAAGGCGACCTCAACCCTATGATGGCATTCATGATGGGTCAAATAAAAGTAGAAGGCGACATGAGTGTTGCTATGAAGTTACAATCGCTCATTGGGTAATATAAACGCATTTTTTTGACTTCTTAGTATAATGGATAGTACGAGAGATTCCGGTTCTCTAGATGCAGGTTCGATTCCTGCAGAGGTCACTAGTATAATAACTAATTTTTCTATTATAGATTCGAAACTTATGATGCAATTGCCCGCAGATACCAAAGTAGTAATAGTGGGAGGAGGGCTTGCAGGCTGCACTTTAGCACATACTTTACATCAAAATAATATTAAATTCATCTTGCTTGATAATCCAACCAAGCAGAGTTGCTCACGTGTAGCGGCAGGTATTGTCAATCCAATTAATTTTTTTAAAATCAACTTATCGTGGTGGGCCGATAGGTGTTTGGCCTATAATATTTCGTTCTTCAAAACCGTATCGGACACCTTACAAACTGAAGTGTATCAAGGTATTGCCTACAAAAAAATATTTACATCTGCAGCCGAAAAAACCAAATGGAAACAAAAACAAAACGATGTAGAAGTAAGTGATTATATTAGCATTGATACAACGAAAATGCAAAATGAAAAAATTATTGACGAGCACGGCGTAGGTTGCGTGCATGGTGCAGCTTGGCTCAACGTTCCTTTGTTTTTAGAAAAAAGTAAACTATTTTTTGAAAAATTAGATTGCTGGCACGAACAGGAACTACACTATGATTATACAGCAAAACTGTGTAATGAAATGCAAAATCTAAAAATTATATTTTGTGAGGGTGCTTCAATTATTGAAAATCCGTATTTTGATTATTGTGTAATGAAAATCTCAAAAGGGGAGATTTTAACGTTGCATCAACCTGGTTTGCAACTGCAAAACATAGTTAATAAAGGTGCTTATGTGCTACCAATAGGCGATGATAAGTATCTTATTGGGGCTACTTATGTATGGGACGAAAACAATGAACGCATAACAACAGAAGGCAAGGAACACCTGCTAACCCTGTGGCAACAGATAAGTAATCTGCCTGCTGAGGTGCTACATCACAAGGCAGGCGTGCGACCTGCATCTAGGGATCGCAGACCGGTGGTAGGTGCTAGTGCACGACAGGCTAATGTATATTGTTTAAATGGGTTGGGCACTAAGGGGGCTATGCACGCAGCTCGATTGTCTCAAATATTGTATGAGCATATCTTTGAAGACAAACCGATAGAATTTGAAATCAACACAACACGATTTTTAAAAAAAAAGAAAATTAATTTACTGTAATACCTAGCTTGCGTAGCTCCTCAGCAGGTACTAAATGATTGATACAATCACATTTTTCGCCGTTCACTTTCACTTTATTAGTTGTCTCATTGCCATTTAATATGCCTAATTTCACGTCAATTGCATTTTCCCTATCAGTATTTTTTGTAACACGATACAGGTGTTTTAAAGATTGCCTAACAATGCGAAGCATTCGCTCATTTACAACTTCGTTTTCAGCCAATAGCTTTTCAACTATAAGATAATTACGTTCTGCAAGCGCTAGATTATTGGCTTTGTCATAACATATTGCTGCCACGTTTAGGTTGTCAATGCACGCCTGACTTAGCTCTCCTTTGTGTTTTCTATTAATGATAAAACACTTTTCATAGTAGCAGGCAGCGTCTAAATAATTGCCAACATGAAAATATAATTGCGCCAACTCTTCGCATTCATATACCCCAAGGAGCGAAGAATCTCCATTGATAAAAACGTAAATAGTATAAGCATTTGTTAGATGATCTAGCGCTAAGCTGTATTTCTTTTTCTCTTTATAACATTTGGAAATCGCACTATGCAAATCGCCGATTTCGGGGCTCAAAAATGTATATCGTTGTAGGGCAATTTTTAATTCTGTGGCACTTAATGCGATAGCATCATCATATTTATTCGCATTTACAAATTGCCAAAAACGGCTTTGTCCTTGCGTTGTGCTGATGTATGAAGTTAATATTATTGATATGATTACTACTAGTTTCAAATTTGATGTATAAAAGTTTTATACTGTTTTGTTTTGTCAAAATAAACCAAATTTACTCCTCTTTTCTTTTACTAAGAGCGACTAAATTGCCTCCGAACCAAAATAAAAAAAAAGCCAAAAACACAAGAACTATTTTCATAAAATAAAAGCAACCTACCCTCACCCATTCGTAATACTTCACTTCAGCTATGAGTTCTAGTTTCATTGTTACAACATAAATAATAGCAAGACCTACAATCCAACTGATTAGGGCGGCACCGCAATATTTTATTTTATTTTCTGTTACTTTATCCATTCAAATTAAAATTCATACAAAAGTTGTTGATAGTCGATTTTATATCGGCTATAACTGCCTCATCATCGGGGTTCATAAGCACTCTGTCGATCCAACTAACGATGCGGAGCATATCATTTTCTAGCATACCACGTGTAGTGAGAGCCGCTGTGCCGAGTCGAATACCAGACGTTACAAATGGAGACTTATCATCGAAGGGCACCATGTTTTTATTCACTGTTATATCTGCTTTGCCTAG
>JAYVJZ010000056.1:0-6685 GCA_043768865.1 Sphingobacteriales bacterium | reverse complement strand
ATAGTACTCTTTTTTTAAAATAATGTACCTATATTTCCAAATATTTTAACAAAGATTGTAACCGCTCTTGCAGTACGTCATCGGCTTCGTTAATTGATTTGTGGTAAGTGATAGAATAATTGTAACGTTCAAAGCTCGCAATAAGTGAGGTGCAATTGTGCTTATTAACCTTTAGCGTAACCGTGATTTGGGCTGCCTCAATGGTGGTAAAATGCATTAAAATCTTAGCATCATCGTTGGCTACTATACGTGCTATTTCAGGTAGGTTATAATCGTGCAAACCCATAGTGATAGCAAGTATAGCACCCTGTTCGTGAATGCCACTCAACTGAGCAAATTGCTCGAGCAGATAGTGTTGCGTTATCACTCCAACATAATTATTTTCTTGATCTACGACTGCCAAACAGGCTAATTTGTTTTGTGTAATTACATCAATCACGTCTAAAATATGCTGCTGCGTGTTGCATGAAAGCTGTTTGAAAGTTGCTTGTAAGCTAGATAAAATAGCAAAAGGGTCCTCACAGTCCAACAAAATATCTTCAATTACAATGCCCAGATATTTTTGATTTTCAACAACTGCCAAATGCGGAAGGTGCAATTCAGACATCCAATCGAGAGCCTTTTGTATGGTGTCTGTGGGTTGCAAATGCGGTATAAGAGCGGTCGTAAGTTGGTGTGCAAACATATATTGAACTATAATCTAAGGGATATTAAAAAGGATTTTTTAAAGTGTATTTAAAAATTTTTTTAAAATAATATTAAACTTCTCGGGTTGCTCTACCATAGGAGCGTGTCCACATTTGTCAATAAAATGAAGTTCGCTATTAGGAAGTAGTGCCTTAAAATCTTTGGCTACAAAGGGCGGAGTGATTGTGTCGTCGTTGCCCCATATCAACAACGAAGGCAGCGAAAAATCGGGCAATTCTGCCTTCATGTTGTGTTGTATAGCCGAGCGGGCGGTATATATGACTCGTATTGCCTTGTCTCTATTGTTCACTATTTCAAATACTTCATCTACCAACTCTTTGGTTGCCACGTTGGGGTCATAAAAGGTTTGCCCAGTTTTTTGTTTGATATAATCATAATTGCCACGCTGTGGAAATGTTTCACCGAGTGCACTTTCATATAATCCACTGCTTGCAGTGAGTATCATAGCTTTTACTAAATCAGGGAATTGATGAGTAAAGACGAGGGTGATGTGCCCACCGAGAGAATTGCCGAGCAACACTAATTTAGCATATTTTTTGTGTTGAACAAACTCGTGTACATACGCTACGTAGCCGTCTATGTTAGCGTCTTTCAATTCGCAATCAAAAATAGGTAGGAGTGGAATGACTACTTTGTGGGTGTCTTTAAACGCCTCAAAAGTATGTTCAAAATTGCTCAACGCCCCAAATAGGCCGTGCAACATAAGCAGCACTTCGCCCTCGCCTTCTTCAATATAGGTAAATTTACCTTCTTTTTTTAAATCGTATTTCATGGTGTATTTTGCAAATTTACTTAATTTAATTGAAAGATAATTTATTTACTTATTTTTTAGTTGAAACCATACAGGCTGCGTATTAGCTACATCATGATTATAATTTATTAAAATTTCCGTGTTTGCATTTATATGTTTGTAGGCAATTATATGTATTAATTTTTCATCATAATAAGTAAGATAAGCGGCATTTGGTGTAGTGCTATGATTATAAATACTGCCATACCCCAATGCGATAGCAGCATCTTTTTCGTTCCAATTGAAATAATAATCGTACAAGCAAGTTAGATCTAGGTGTTTTAATTCTTCATTTGGTACAACTATTACCGGACATATCTCAATCACTTCACCAGCAATATACGCTCTGCTAGCCATAACACACCGGCCTTTGGTGGGGTCGATTGTTATATAAATATCCATTTTATTGAGTGTATTTTGTGAATTAAATAAAAATCGCGTTAGTCGCTACTCGTTAATAAAATTAGGCATGATAAGCATTGTAATGTTTTCATCGTTATCATTTTCATCAGGCTTTATTAATATAGCTCTTGTAGGTGTTGAGATTTCAAAGCGAACGATGTCTGTGTCCAAAGCACTGAGTATGTCAATCAAAAATTTACCATTGAACCCGAGCTTATAATCTTCACCACTGTAATCGCACAGCATTTGTTCGTTGGCCTCTTGATGCGACAATTCATTGTCGCGTCCGTTGAGTTGCAGTTCACTACCCTTGAGCGTGAATATTATCAATGAACTAGATTTGCTTGAATATATATTGGTTCTTCTTATGGCATTTAGCAAATCCAATCGGTTGATGTTGAGCATGTTGTGATTGTCATCGGGGATAACAACATTGTAGTTAGGGTAGGCTACGTCTATCAATCGGCAGACTAAGTTTACTTCTCCAAATTTAAGATAGATGTTGTTTTTATCAAATCGCAAGGCTGCGTTACCCTCTGTACCCAATATCGTTTTGAGTATCTGCAATGCCTTCTTTGGCATTATTACATTTTGTGGTGTGACACTTGTGATGTCAGAGCGAAAATATTTTACGAGCCTATGTGCATCAGTGCCTACCATAGTTAAGCCCTCGCTATTGACGTTGATCAACATGCCTGTCATAGCAGGTCGCATCTGCTCAGTACTCAATGCAAAGAAACATTTATTGATGCCACGGCTCAACGTAGCACAGCTTATAAGCAATTCTTCGTCCGAGGAGGCTTCAGGTATTTTTGGAAAATCAATCCCATTTTCACCGTTCAATTTGTACTTACCGTTAGAGGTAGTAATCTCAACTAAAAGCGATACTTCGTCTATTTTAAAGCTAACGGGTTGCTCCGGTAACATTTTCAAAGTATCTATTAATTGCCTTGCAGGCACTGCTATACAACCGTTTTCGTTGCTCTCTACGGCTATAGTTGTAACTATTGATGTTTCTAAATCGGTACCAGATATAGTGAGAACTCCGTTGTCGATTACAAACAAAAAATCCTCTAAAATTGCCATTACAACGCTAGAACCTATCACTCCATTTACTAGTTGCAATTGTTTCAAAAGTGTTGATGATGATACTATAAAATTCATGATAATTTAAAAAATAAAAAGGTATAAAAATGGTTTTAAGATTATTTTCAAAAATACAATATAGTTGACAAACTTGTAAGATTTTTATAACTACTATTATATAAATTTTTTGCACATTTATTTTGTTTTTTAATTTTTAATTTTAGCAGCAGCAGGGGGTTGTTCAATTAACCCAACATTAACGCAACATAACGAAACGTATCGTATTTTTGTGTTAAATTTTTTTTGGTATTATGAATCACTTTGTTGTTTACAAACCCTACCTCACACTGGCTCAATTCAAAAAAGAACTGGCACACCATCAATCTTTAAAAGACCTGCATGAGTTTCCAAAATCGGTCTATACGACAGGGTATTTAGATAGCGACATGGAGGGGTTGGTGTTCTTAACCGACGACGTTTATTTGAAAAACGAAATCAACAAAAAAACAAAAGTTGCTTACACACTCTATGCACAAGTAGAAGGCATACCCTCTAACAAGGAGTTGCTGCAAGTGCAAGTGATGCTAACACAAGCGAACGAAACCTATGAGGTAAAACGATTAACCGCCGAGCCACAGTTGCCTGCAAGAGTGCCTGCTATACGCAGTCGCGAGAATATACCAACCACATGGGTGAGCATAGTTTGCAAGGTGTATAATCCAAAATTAATTCGTAAGCATTTGGCACAATGTGGGTTTCCCGTATTGCGCTTGGTGTGTTATTATATCAACAAAATAGATGCTAAAAAAATGGGTAGTGGCGATGTGTTGATGCTCATAAAGGCAGATGCATACAGAGGGCTGAGCATACCACCACTATCTAAAACCGACGAAGCAACATATAAAATGACCGTTGCCAAACAAGCCAAAGACAAACGCAAACGCCTCGATTTAATTAAGAAAAAACAAGCTAAACCATAGCTGATGAAACTAGATATTTTATGCATAGGAGCTCACCCTGACGACGTAGAATTGGGTTGCGCAGGCACAATAGCTAAGCACGTAGGGGAGGGTAAATTAGTTGGTATTTTAGACCTTACTCAGGGCGAAATGGGCACCCGAGGCTCTATAATTATTAGACAAAAAGAAGCCGAAGCAGCCAAAATAACGCTTGGTGTTGCCTATCGAAAAATACTAACAATGCCTGACAGCAAATTAGAATTAACAGTAGAAAATAAAATGCTCTTAGCTGCACACATACGACTATTGCAGCCTGATTTGCTTTTGATTAACGCCCCCACCGATCGGCACCCTGATCATGGCAAAGCCTGTCAGCTAGCACTTGAGGCTAATTTTATAGCAGGGCTTAGTAAAATGGAACTCCACTTTGACAATATTTTGCTCCCCGCATGGCGAACCAAAGGCTGTTTTAGTTACATACAAGACCAATATTTGCAACCCACACTCGTGATCGATATTACAAGTTGTATGGACAAAAAAATGGAAGCAATTAAGGCTTTCAAATCACAATTTTTTGATGAAAATTCAATAGAACCTGAAACACCGATTTCCTCCTCTGATTTTTTGCCATTTATAGAAGCAAGAAGCCGTGAAATGGGACGAAAAATCAAAAAAACCTTTGGTGAGGGTTTTATTGCACATCAATTGCCGAATGTTAATTCTTTGTTCGACATTGTATAGCTTACCAAATGCTATTCTAACTAATTTAGCAACATTATTTTTTCTATATAAATGTACAGGTGCTTATAAATTATTTATTTCTAGGAATATCGAACAACAATGATTTCAATTAAACAAACCACCAAAGAGGTTGTGTTGCTCTGTGGAGGCCTCGGTACAAGGTTGCAAGCCACTGTAGGCAACACACCCAAGGCGCTCGCACCCGTTGGCGACAAGCCATTTTTATACTGGCTTTTTCAATATCTTGAACAACAAAACTTCACTAATATCGTACTTTCGTTAGGCCATCTGAGTGCTGCCGTTGTTGAATATTGCCATGCCAATTATGCTCATCTGCCATTGCAGTATTCTATTGAAAATCAACCGCTAGGCACCGGAGGTGCTATAAAACAATCCCTCTCCCTTATCAAAAATAATAGCTTTTTTGTGATGAACGGAGATACGCTCTTCAACATAGACACGGAAGGATTGATGAACAATGCTAAAGCGTGGAACACTGACATAAGCATAGCATTGAAAAATAAAAAAAATTTTGAACGTTACGGAACTGTTGAGTTGAGTGCCGTGCAGCGAATTAAAGCATTTCATGAGAAAAAATTTACTGAAGAGGGGCTGATCAACGGAGGCGTCTATTTGTTAGAAAAAAATGTATTTGATAGCTTTGAGGAAACTCCCGTTTTTTCGTTTGAAAAAGATATCCTCGAAATTAAATTAAATGATTACAAAATACATGGTTTTGAATTTGATTCTTATTTTATTGATATAGGGGTGCCCGATGATTATGCCAAGGCACAAATAGAAATACCCTCGCTTTTTTAATTTTTTTTTATAGTATTAAAATTCAGTATGTATAAATCAACTTTTATAGTAATTGCTCGGCTGATATCAGCTGCATTTTTTGTATTCATAGGCGCCCGATTGGTGCTATTCAAATCGGCTGAGTACGCAGCTCCATACAACTACTTAATACTGATTTTAGGGGTGTTGTGTATATTGTTATTCGGAGCTTCATTTTCGATTATGTTAAAAAAAATTATCAGCAAAAACAAAAAATAGTTTTTCTATAAACCAAAAAAATAACACAAAGATTTTAATGATTTTGTACACTATTCGATTGCTACTTTGTTTAGCATTTATTCTCATTTTTATATTCAAACTCACAAGCATCTGCAAGTTAAAATTAAAATACATTTAAGTGGTTAGGTTGCTTGTTAGTTGATAAATCTAAGAGCGTTTTCTTCCAATAAATTTACAAAGTACAAGTCTTTTATGCAGTAGAATACTTACATGTAAGCAAAGATTAAATAAAAAATGGGAAGGTAAAAGGCATGAACAGCAGCAACAAGTGCATATATGAGCTAGGCGTTTGATATTTTTTAGGTAATAAATAATGGAACACTTCAAAGCTAAAAAATAAAATGGCATAATGATTGAAACCATGAATATGCAGTCAGTTAGTATAAAAATATAAATAAAAAAAACGATACAACACAGACCCAACTATGAAGCTAGTACAGGTACATGGTGACTGATAGATAATAAAGTTAAAAGCAATAGTATTGCAATACTCATATAAAAGCACAAACAAAATGGTTATAGTAGAATACAAAGCAAGGCCAAAGGATATGATGACTCCGCAGCTGCTCAAAGTAACGAATAACGCAAGTGGGTTTTGTGAAAATTGTATTCAATGATACCCCTTAAAATTGCAATTGTTTGTTGCAAAAAATAAATGTAAAAATACAAGCATGCTTTGTCAATCTAAACACTGCTAATCAAAAGATAATATGAACTGATTTTCGAATGTACTTCTTTACTCAGCAGATAGCCAACACGATATGCTTTCTACTAAATTCTAACAAATTCAACTACAACATTATTCAAAATCGGTTGCATCATTCTTCCAATCTTTTCGATGCACCTACAACTATATTTATCCAAACAGTACATTTGTTACAATTTTAAGCACACTAATTTTTTACTTTATTACTTCGCTTTT
>JAYVJZ010000055.1:0-2272 GCA_043768865.1 Sphingobacteriales bacterium | reverse complement strand
CTTATTCTTTGGGTAATTATGTATGGAACGACATCAATGGTAATGGCATACAAGAGGCAGGGGAAGCGCCAATAGCGGGAGTTGTTGTTAATTTGATTGACCCAATAACAGGAATAATTACAGCTACTACCACTACTGATCCTACAGGATTTTATACATTCACAGGGTTGGTTAATGGCAATTACACTGTTCAGTTTATAACTCCTAGTGGGTTAGTGCCAACGGCATCGAACACAACGAGCGATGGATTAGACAGCGATTTGTTACCAAGCGGCATTGTCAATGTAACTATCAACAACGCAAACGACTTTACTATTGATGCGGGATATTATGTACCGTCTAGTGTAGGATACTTAGTGTGGGAAGACATAGATAAAGATGGAGTGCCAGATGCTAGTGAGCCAGGAATACCGGGGGTTACTATCAATCTATACAACAATGGTGGTGTTTTGGTTGGCACAACTACTACCGACATCACCGGTTCATGGTCGTTTGAAGGATTGCCGCCCGGCAACTATACAGTTGTGGTTACAGAACCTTCAGGCTTTAGCAACGTATCTACACCGGTGCAGTACCCAATTGTTTTGGGGGTAGGTCAGAATTTACCAAACTTTGAGTTCGGGTTTTATAATATTACCCTAGCTATCAACCTAGTATCATATCAAGTAACAGCTACCGACTGTGGCACTATTGATGGCAAATTCAAAGTAGCGTCGCAATTAACAGGCACCGTATATCAAGTGCTTACTAGTACCGACGGCGTATATTTTAGTTTAGCCGAGTCGATAGAGGCAAACTCTAATGCCACAGCTACGTATCATTTTACTTTAGTCAATCAAATAGGCAACAACATATTTGTAAAATTAATTGCCCTCGAGCCCAATGGAACGCAATCTTACTTTGGCATGAAAGTTATCACTAACAATTGTACAAACAGTGATAATAATATTAGTGTTTATCCGAATCCAATACAAGACGTGATGACTGTAGAACTGAACAGCACAATAAGCGGCAACGATTATTTAGTAGTTATTGACGTTACAGGTCGTCTGCTGATTGAACAATCAATCGAGATGAACCTAGGGCTGAACACCTACACCCTGCCTTGTGGCATACTCGCACAAGGGGTTTATTTTGTTGGCTTACGTTCGAACAATCATGTTACTTATATTCGCATAAAAAAGTAAAATAATTGTGCAATTGCCTAACCAAATCCATTGTCTGTATCGAATGCAGACAATGGATTTTTTTTATAATCAATACAGATAGTCAATTAGTCAATCAATATTTTTCCCCATTTTTATTGAAAATAGTAGGAATGATTAATGAAATATCGAATCATTTCATGCATTATAGTAGTGCAAAATCAATTCAGATAAAACCAAAATAGTACTTAGTGTAATTGCCCCAATCAATTAGATCGGCGAAGGATACGGGTCAAAATAAGCAGCCATAAAAAATTGAAATACCATTAGCAAAGTGTAAATGGCGACCAAGTAAAGGCAATAGAACGCAAGGCTTGATGTATAGTTGAATTTCAACTAGAAAGTTGAATGTAAAGCTAGTATGGCTGTGAGCAAAATAGACTAACCCTTGAAAAACCAAGGATCTGTGAAGCCAAAAAATTTTTTAGCTACGTTGAGCAATAGCATTGCCCGCATATCCACAGGCAATTATAAAATAGAACGTATGTTATAAAGTACGAATAAAAACTAATGAGCAGCTATGACTCCCAAGCCGTTTTTAGCCCTATAGTCGTTGATAGCTGCCTTGATAGCATCTTCGGCCAATACGCTACAGTGTATTTTGACAGGAGGCAAAGCGAGCTCCTCCACCAAGTCCATGTTGTCGATTTTAGCAGCGTCGTCTATGCTTTTGCCCTTCAGCCATTCGGTAGCCAACGAGGACGATGCAATCGCCGAGCCACAACCAAAAGTTTTGAATTTCGCATCCTTGATTATCCCCGTTGCATCATCTACTTCTATCTGCAAGCGCATCACGTCCCCACACTCAGGGGCACCCACCAAACCCGTTCCTACAGTAGATTTGCTCTTATCCAAAGTGCCCACATTTTTAGGATTATTGTAGTGTTCCAACACTTTCTCTGAGTATGCCATAATATTATATTTAGAACAAAAATACAACTTTTTATCAACATGATACATAGTTAATATCTAATTTTAGAAACGAAACGAAACAAACCAATCAAACTACACATAATCCCAATCCAAACAAGCATATAATCCCAACCCTCAAAGAGGCCATAGTCAAA
>JAYVJZ010000054.1:0-12985 GCA_043768865.1 Sphingobacteriales bacterium | reverse complement strand
TTGGTTTTTAAGTCATCTAGCAACGCTTGCATTTTTAATAAAGCAGCTGCGTCATAGCAGGCAATTCCTTCAATAATTGGAGTAGTATAATTACAATTTTTAGAATCAGTTTTTATAGCTCCAATGCTATCTATTTCAGCTAAAAATGTAATTGAATGAGTAGAGGTGAGCAACTGTTTAGCAATAGCTCCTGCTGCTACCCAACCTGCTGTAACTCTTGCAGAGCTTCGTCCACCGCCACTTTGAGAATAATTTCCATATTTTTTAAAATAGGTATAATCTGCATGATTCGGTCTAAATTTTTCTTTGCTTGCTACGTATTCTTTAGCATTTGCATCTGTATTTTTAATCAATATACAAATAGGAGCACCTGTGGTGATAGTGTCATTGATGCCTGAAATAATTTCAAATAAATCTGCTTCGATTCTTTCTGTGCTATATTTTGGTTGAGGTTTGCGTCTATTTAATTCCACTTGAATTTTTTCAAAATCTAAACGAAGACCCGCCGGACAGCCATCTACAACAACGCCAACATGAGTGCCGTGTGATTCTCCAAAAGTTGAAACGTTAAATAATCGTCCAAAAGTATTCGTACCCATGCTACAAAAATAAAACATATCCAAGTTATATTTGTAGCATGTTTGCATATATCAACATTAAAAAAATACTTCAAACCAATTGTGGGGCACTACCAAAACGAGGTGCTGATATGAGAGTTATCGATAGCATTGAGCAAGGATATGTGCTGACGGATGGGAAAAAAATAATTGAATTAGGGAGTATGCAGCACTTTGATTATTTTAAAAACTATGCTCATGTTGATTGTAGTGATAGATATGTGTTGCCGACTTATTGCGATTCACACACGCACGTAGTGTTCGCAGCTACAAGAGAAAATGAAATGCTGCAACGCATACAGGGTGCAACTTATCATGAGATAGCTGCAGCAGGCGGTGGAATATTAAATTCAGCATTGCGTTTGGCTGAAACGAGTGAGCAACAACTTTATGATGAGGCGTTGGTACGTATCGATAAAATGAAAAAACAAGGCACGGGAGCGATCGAAATAAAGTCGGGGTATGGATTAACGATAGATGCGGAATTGAAAATGCTCAGAGTTATTAGAAAATTAAAAGAAAATTGTGGTCTTCCTATAAAGGCTACATTGCTCGCCGCTCATGCTTTTCCAGCTGAATATAAGAACCACAAATCGGCTTATGTTGATTTGATTGTTAATAAAATTTTACCCCAAGTAGCCGATGAGGGATTGGCGGATTATTGCGATGCGTTTGTTGAAAAAGGATTTTTTGAGATCGACCAAGCGAGGCTTATTTTTGAAAAAGCTGTGGCATTAAAATTAAAAATAAAAGTACATGCCAATCAACTGAGCTACAGTGGTGGCGTGCAATTAGGTTGCAACTACTCAGCAAAAAGTGTAGATCATTTAGAGTATTTAGAGGCTTTGGATTATGAGACGCTTTCCAAATCAAATACTGTCGCTACGTTGTTGCCTGCGGCAGCGTTTTTTTTGAATGTTGAGCAAGCCAATGCGAGGCAGTTGATTGATAACAACGCAATCGTCGCTTTAGCTAGTGACTTCAACCCGGGCACTTCGCCTTCGGGCAATATGAATTTTGTTAATACATTAGCAGTTTTGAAAATGAAAATGACTACCTATGAGGCAATAAACGCAAGCACTATCAACGGTGCATTTGCTATGGATATGGAAAAAAAAATGGGCAGCTTAGAGATAGGAAAAGCGGCAAGTTTTATAATCACTGATAAGTTAAAATCGATCGATGTATTGCCTTATAATTTTGGAGACAATTCAATACACAAGGTAGTTTTGGCATCTTAACTCTTTCCACTCATCACTTGCATAGTTCTTTTAATTGCTTCTAGTTTTATCTTTTGTTGCAAGTTGCAGCGGTTAGTCCATAGCAAAAAACCGACTACTTTTCTTTTCATTTCTATGTCGTCATCTAAAAAATCAAGATGCTGAAATACATAATTCAAATCTTTTAATAAATGTGAACTCATACCTAAATATGCCGGCAAATGATGCTCAATAGAAAACCGTATAAAATGTGTCTCAGGATTATCAGGAGCCTTATCTACCGCCTTATCAAGATGTGTTTTAGCTTTGATTACGAGTTTGAATTTAGTCATATAACTCTCAACAAACTGAGCACTCATAGCATACGTAGCCCCCAGATAGGCCTCCTCTACGGCAGTTCTGTTATGTATTTTTGATAAGTTAACTTCGAACTCCTTATTCAACTTCGCATCTGTGATTGAAGCATCGTACATTTTACGTAATTCAAAATTAGTAAGTTGAGCATGTATAGGCGTCAAACATATAGCAAAAAGCAAAAAAAGTACGGTTGATTTCATTACCTTATAAAAATTTAATTGGAGCAATAAGTAACAATGTTAGCTATTTTATTATGATTAGCCAAATATATTTTATTATTAATCATGATTTGTTTGCATTCAATCGGCACTGAAACATACAATGTAAAAGGATACAGACATTTTTCTTTAAATTCAATTTGTAGCATATTTTTTTTAAATGTATAATTTTCTACTTCATAAGACGGTAAGACGTGCGTATTGCTGCCTGCTATTTGCACTTGGGTTGTGTCTATAAGTTGCCATATTTCAATACTACGCTTGGCAACTGAGTGGCTATCGTTTAAGAAATAAAAGGACTTGGTAGTTGATGAAAAAACTAAATTATTTTCATTTACAATAGTGCAATTTTTATCGCAAACATTAACAAAAAGCACATACTCTGCTACATGAGTTATAAATTTTATTTTGTACAATCCATCAATATATGAAAATTCGATGATGCGTGTCAGCGTATCAAAAAACTGTGTTTCAAAAAAACGATGATACTTTTTTTGATATTCGTGGATAGACATTGACGACATAATCACCTGACTGAATAAGGACACGATAGTCATCAAAGCGACACTTTGGTTGTGATTCAGAGCGGTATTTTTTTCAAAAAAATACACATCAGTATCATTTAAAAAATAACTTTGATTGAGGTGAGAACGACTGATAGCATTGATAATCCCGTTTTTAGTACTCGGTCTCTCGTTGTTGAGTAGTTGTTTTTGAAAAATATTATCCCATGTAGAATCATTGTCAGGACCTATTCTAAAATAATTGTCAGTTGGATAATTATTACAAATCGGTGCTCCACACCAGATAATTTGATGCTGCCCAATGCATTCGTTCACTAACTGTATAGCAGCACATAAAAGTTGCTTGCGAGACTGTCCAGCAGCAGGTTGTACGCATACTGCATATATAAAATCGAGTTTAAAAAATGATATTCCTAGCTTGCTATAATGTATCAAAATATTTTTTATGTGCGTTCTCACCTTAGGGTTTTCAATGTTTAAAACATAAAAAAATCCTCCCCACGCTATGTTATACCCCGCTTTTACTAATTTACCTTTATTGTTTGTTAAAAAATAATCAGGATGATGCTTGAATAGGTTGCTGCACTTGGTAGCTATGAAAGGGGCTAACCACAAGCCGATGCGTTGTTTATTTGTATTTCCTGTTGCAATTATTGTATCTAAACCGTTTTTAAAACCAGCTGCAAACTCAAGCCAGTCGCCAGTTTTACGTTGGTAGCCATCATCGAGTTGCATCACATCTATTGGCAGATTGCTAGCACGGGCAGCTTGCATTTCATTTAAAAATATTGATTCTGTAATTTTTTCTTTATTGATATACCACGTATTCCAACCAACTATTTTTTTTATAATTTCTAATTTAGGGAAATATTTTTCTTTGAGTTTTTCAATTGGTCCGTTTGCGATATCAAAATCAAAAAGCACAAAATCCTTATTTGCTTCAAAACCTTCAATATCAACGTTTACAATCGTGTGGTTGCGTGTGCTATCTATGTCAAACCAATAAAAAAATAATGCGTCTTTTGAAGATTTTAATATCCAATCGCTCGATTGGTCAATAATAAAAATATGATCCCAAGAATGTAAAAATTTCGACTTTTGAACATTATCAAAAACATAATCGCCATACCACTTAGTGAAAGGGGCAAGTAGTTGAGGCAACACAAAAGGCGGGGAGTAGGGCGAAGCATAATAGCTTGCACTCCAACCTTGATAGCCATTAACGAGTAATTGTTGCTTATTATTATATGTAAAATTATACCAAATCGAGGCAGTCAAAAAGTGTAATGGCAGCTGAGGTGTCAGTGGGAAATGTACTTTTATTTTTACTTTGCCATCTTCAATAGTTGTAATAATTTCAAAATATTGAAACACATGATTGCCCAAAGTAGAGATTATAATTTGCTCCACTCCACTTCCATATTGAAAGGTCAGCTCGATTTTTTCAAAGGTCATAATTTGCAAATATACTACTCTACGAAGCCATCACGCAACCGTATTATACGCTTCGCATAATTCGCTATTTCTTCTTCATGTGTAACCAAAATAACGGTATTGCCTTGGCGTTGTATCTCAGAAAAAATATTCATAATCTCAACCGAAGTTTTAGAATCTAGGTTGCCAGTAGGCTCGTCAGCCAAAATAATAGATGGATTATTGATAAGCGATCTTGCAATAGCAACCCGTTGCCGCTGCCCACCCGACAGCTCATTGGGCTTGTGCGAGCCTCTATTGTCTAACTGCACAGCTTGTAAAACTTTAAACGCTCGTTCTAGCCGTTCTTCTTTATTTATGCCTGCATACACGAGCGGCAGCGCAACATTTTCGAGTGCTGATAGTCTTGGAAATAAATTAAACGATTGAAATACGAAACCAATTTCTTTGTTGCGTATAGCTGCTAATTCTATATCAGTCATCAGACTCACATCGGTATTATTGAGCACATAGCGCCCGCTCGTTGGGCTATCCAAACAGCCTAATAGATTCATCAAAGTTGATTTGCCACTGCCTGACGGTCCCATCAAAGCGACGTACTCATTTTGCTGAATAGTAAGGCTAACGCCATTCAAAGCATGTATGGTATTATCGCCCATTACATAACTTTTCATTATATTTTCAAGTGAAATTATATCCATTTATTCATATTATTACTACTACATTACTTGTAATTGAATACAAAAATGCGATAAAAAATACAAGATTGCTATGTTTTTTTATAAATGGTATTCTACTTCAACTAAATTATTGATTAATTTTTAACTAAAATAGGGTAATTTCAACCCATGAAAAAAATTGTAATTTTAAGTTTAATGCTATTACTATTACATAATGTAAATGCACAAAAATCGAATAAAGATGTTGTATTAAAAGGCGTGCTTTTAAAAAAAGAATGGAGTACAGGGGTGGTAGTTTCGACAACCGGAATGGGGCTTATCGTTGAGCGGGTGCGGATACCGAGCGATATTATAAAGCGTGTAGTTCAGCTTAATGTTTATGTAACTAAGCATTCAAAAGAGTTCAAAACTACAGTAAAAAATTCATCATTTTTGGGTTCTAGTTTTTCATCATTTCATTATGCAAAAATCAACTCATTGTATAGCGTTAGTGTGCTCAAAGGGTGGCGATACAAATGGGCTAGAAAGTCTGAAAAAAGAGGGGTTGACGTGTATGGCTCACTATTGAGTGGCGTTGTATTGGGTTTCACAAAACCCTACGCATTGAGGTTGATATATGCTGATGATGACGTGAGAACAGAAATATATGGTGAAAATAATAATACGAATCAATTTCTAGATATAAATAATATAGAAGGATATGCTGGCTTTTGGAAAAAATGGAATGGCATACGACCATACCCTGGCTTGACAAGCAAGGCTGGACTCTTGTTAGATTATGGCAAAAAAGATGCTTGGGTCAAAAACATAGAAATAGCCGTGGCTGTCGATTTGTACTATCGAGCAGTACCACTAATGGCACTATATAAAAATCAAATGATTTACCCACGTTTGCAGATAAGCCTTCAGTTAGGCAAGCGTAGTTTATAATTTTACAAACTTCGCTCTGCTGCCGTTAGCAAAACGCACATAGTACATACCGCTTGACCACGAGGAGGTGTTGATAGTAATTTTTTGCTTAGAACTAAACACTACTTGTGGTGCCTCTATGAGTTTATTAACGGCGTCTGTAACTACAAATTGGCTGGGGTTTTCAAGGCCATTCAATAGTATAGTAACTTCGTTCGTCGCAGGGTTGGGTAGGGTGATTAATTGACTTGCAGCGCTTTCGTTTATATTGTTACAAACGTTGATAAAAACGTCAAGCGAGGTAGTACCAACACATTGTGCAGCACTCACCAAAGGCATTAATAAAGCCAAATTTAAGAATAAAATTATTTTTTTCATACAACTTATTTT
This sequence comes from Sphingobacteriales bacterium, assembly GCA_043768865.1. Classification (GTDB taxonomy): domain Bacteria; phylum Bacteroidota; class Bacteroidia; order Chitinophagales; family JAYVJZ01; genus JAYVJZ01. The sequence continues at coordinate 6,636 of JAYVJZ010000054.1, read as the reverse complement.
AAAAAATTTATTAGTAATAAACATTGTAAATATACAAAAAAAATAAAAACCCAACACTTTTTTTTAAAAAATAGTATTTTTACAAAATATAATTATAACGTTGCACCTCAATCAAACTTATTGAAATCAAAAATTTATACAATAGCAAAAGTAATTTTCTTTCTGTCAATTGCTGGCTTGTTGGCCTGGTTGCCTCTGCGTAACTTAACAGCAGCCGAACGAAATCAAATTTTACTTGCTTTCAGCAACGTACATGCATGGGTGATAATTCCAGTCTTTATAGCTGGCTTTGCGAGCCACTTGAGTAGGGCTCGGCGCTGGCAATTATTAATATCAACATCGGGTACAACCCCAAAATTAGATACTACTTTTTATGCAGTTATTATTGGATATATAGCTAATCTAGCGTTGCCACGCATGGGAGAAGTGCTTCGATGTGGCATCATCAACAGATATGAGAAAATACAAGTAGCCCCGTTGATAGGCACAATGCTTATAGAGAGGCTGGTTGATGTTTTGTTTCTATTGGTAATAATAAGTATTACGGCACTCACGCAATCGTCTTTATTTTTTAGGTACATGATAGAAAACAACATCAATTTTGATATGTTTATAAATTTTTTTACGAAAATCAGTTTGTTTAAAATATTGATAATGGTAGGGATAGTTGTATGCTATTTTATAGTTCGATATTTGACAAAAAAGTACAAAATCAATGCCCTATTAAGTGATAAGTGGATAGGCTTTAAGCTAGGCTTTGGCAGCATTAACAACGTTGAAAATAAGCTTGAATTTTGGTTTCATAGTGTGTTCATTTGGTTAATGTATTTTTGTATGATGTATATGGCATTTTGGTGTTTGGACATTACATCGCACCTAGGTATAGCGGCTACTTTTTCGTTGCTTGCATTTGGAAGTATAGGCATGTTAGTTACGCAAGGCGGCATAGGCGCATATCCGCTTATAATAGGTGCTACGCTCGTGCTGTATGATATCCCTTTTCAACCCTCCGGCTTGGCTTTTGGGTGGTTAATATGGGTTGCTCAAACAGCTATTATCATTGTACTTGGGGTTATTTCTTTACTATTATTGCAGTTCACAAAAAAGCCTATCAATTACCAAAAAAATTAACCTTTTTATGTTCTTAGAATTTTATAAAAACAAGATATTAACTCCAGAATCAGCGATGAAAATGGTCGCATATTATAAACTAAAAGATAAAAAAATTGTGTTTACGAACGGCTGCTTTGACGTGCTTCATGTTGGGCATCTGCATATACTATCAGCGGCACGAGAGTTAGGACAGGCGTTGATAGTAGGGTTGAACAGCGACAAAAGCGTTAGGAATCTAAAGGGAATGAGCCGACCGGTGCAACACGAAGACGATAGAGCCCTGCTACTAGCGGGCTTGAGTGTGGTTGATGCCATAGTGCTATTCGACGAGCTCACGCCGTTGCAGTTGATTGAACAGTTGCAACCTGATGTGCTTGTGAAGGGCGGCGATTATAAAATTGAAGAAATAGTAGGCAACAATATAGTAAAACAAATTGAAGTAATTCCGTTTATAGAAGGCTATTCGAGCTCGTTGATTATTAAAAAAATAAAAAGTTTATAAGATTGAAAAACAAATAACAATCACTGTTATTTTGTTATATAATTTGCTATATTTGTATCAATTATTCTTATAAAATTATGACTTAATACTGAATGTATGCCAATAGTTAATGCTACTAAAACCAACTATTTAGAAGAACACCACACCGATACTCTCGCCTCATCAACCCTTCTACTATGGAATGATGAAATCAATACGTTTGATTGGGTGATTGCCTGCTTGATGCGCTATTGTAATCATAGTTTTGAGCAAGCAGCTAACTGTGCTAACCTTGTGGATAGCATGGGTAAATATGCCGTCAAACATGGTAGCTTCGAAGAACTTGAACCCATAAAAACTGCATTATCCGACAAATTTTTAAGTGTTACAATTGAATAAAAAAACCTACCCTTCATGAAATTTTATATTGATAAAAAATTGCAAGAAATAAACGATTTTAAAGTAGATGCTTCCAAAAACAGCTCAGAGAAGGAGGATTATGTAATTGACGGTCAGCAAATAACACTGCTGACCAAGCATCCATTTACAGAAGAATTATTAGTTAAAATTAATGGCAAAACTGTTGTCATAAAAAAACATACTAAGTACGATGAGGCGAAGATAACGATGGGTTATAGCGACACTACTGACATAAAAACAAATGTTCTAAAAGCACCGATGCCAGGCGTAGTTTTGCAAGTGCACGTTCAAGTTGGCGATACTATAAAAAAAGGCGATCCCTTATTAACATTAGAAGCAATGAAAATGGAAAATATCCTAAAAGCTACTAATGAATCGGTGGTCAAAGCGGTGCATGTTATGATTGGCAATTCAGTAAATAAAAACCAAGTGTTGCTGGAAATGGAATAGCATTTCTAACTGTATAAAAAAAAATACTTATTAAATAAACATAAAATATAGCAACCAAATTAAAAAATGAAAAACAATTATACTGTAAAGCAGCGATTTCAATATTGGTTTGATGCGATGATGGCGAAAGGAGCAGTAGCGATGATACTTTTGCTTGCGATGCTGTCGTTATTGGTTGTAGTAGTTGGAGGTACTATTATTTATTTGTTTAACATTGCCCCTGAGGGAGCCGATTCGCCATTAGGATTTACAGAAGGCGCTTGGCAGAGTCTAATGGCAACGCTAGATTCAGGCACTATGGGCGGCGATGAGGGGTGGGATTTTAGAGGCATTCGATTGTTCGCAACGCTAGGAGGTATTTTTGTTATTTCAACTTTTATAGCTGTGCTTTCAAGTGCTATAGAGGCACGTTTGGAGCTACTTCGCAAGGGGCGTTCTACGATTATTGAGCAAGAACATACGCTTATTATTGGTTGGAGTCCAAAAGTTTTTTATATAATAAATGAACTAGTTTTGGCTAATTCTAATCAAAAAAAACCTAAAATTGTGGTGGTTTCGGACAATGACAAAACGATGATGGAAGACGAAATAAGTAATCATTGTACGGATTTAAAAAACACAAAAATAATTTGTCGCTCAGCCAACACTACTGACATCAAGGACTTGATGATTGTAAATCCGATGGCTGCAAAATCAGTACTTATCTTATCGAACAGCAACTCTGACAACCCCGATGCACAGGTAATAAAGACAATATTAGCATTGACAAATCAACCAAACAAGGGCAAAGATAAAATGCACATAGTAGCCGAAATGATTGACCCTAAGAATAAAGAGGTGGCATTAATGATTGGCAAAAACGAGGTAGAGGTGCTACTGAGTGGTGATGTGATTAGTAGTATAATGGTGCAAACTTGTCGTCAGAGCGGGTTGTCGGGGGTGTTTACGGAATTGTTGGATTTCGGTGGCGATGAGATTTATTTTAAAGAAGAACCAAGTTTGATTAACGCAACTTTCACTCAAGCTACTATGAGCTATGACACGAGTGCGCTGCTGGGTATAGTGCGTATGAACGGTGAAATATTATTAAATCCACCTGCTACTACTACGTTGATAGAGGGCGATAAGTTGATTGCTATAAGTGCAGATGATGATACGATTATAAAGTCAAGTATTGTGCCGATTGTGCAACATGAATACATCGTAAACAAACCAAATGCTGCTTTGCAGCCTGAGAAAATATTGGTATTGGGTTGGAATAAAAAAGGGGAAATGATGGTTGAGAAAATGGATAAATATGTAGCAAAAAACTCTATCATAGACATAGTGGGCTTGCAGACATCGGCGGAATATAGAATTGAACTATTGCGAGCGAATATGCAAAATATGAGTATTAATTATAACCAAGCTGATATTACAGATAGGGATTTTTTAAACAGCCTCGATTTGCCAAGCTACGATCATGTTTTTATATTGAGTTATGCGAATGGTATGCCTCCACAAGATGCCGACGCGTTGAGTTTGGTTTGTTTATTACACATTCGCAATATAGCCGAAAAAAGTGGTCGAAATATAAGTGTGGCGAGCGAAATGCTTGATGCTAACAACCGTGAACTAGCTAAAATCACGAACGCTGAGGATTTTATTATCAGTGAAAATTATATTTCGTTACTGCTTTCACAAATAAGTGAAAACAAGATATTGAATCAAATATTTAGTAGTTTGTTTAGCAGCGAGGGCAGTGAAATCAACATTAAACCTGCTTCAAATTATATTATAACTGGCAAACCGATGAATTTTTATACAATCATGCAATCCGCTCACAACAAGGGCGAAGTGGCTATTGGGTATAAGCTGGCTTCGGAGAAAAACAATGCCACTCTTTCGTATGGCATACATTTGAATCCAAAGAAAAGCAATACGATTACGTTGAGCAAAGAAGATAGCATTATTGTACTTGCGGAATATTGATAATGCTGATTAGTGAGCGATGAATACGTATTTTTAATAGTATTAAAACATCGTTTTAGGAGCACTGATAGCTGCAACACCGGGTAATACTTTACCCTCAAGCAATTCTAAAAAAGCTCCTCCTCCTGTCGATACATGCGTTACGCTCGATTGCAAATTGGCTTTTGTAAGGGCGGCTATACTATCCCCTCCACCCACCAAGCTGTAAGCTCCTCGTTGTGTAACATCAGCCACTGCTTGGGCTATAGCATTGGTGCCGTGCTCGAAGTTAGACATTTCAAACACCCCCATAGGGCCATTCCAAACTATAGATTTAGAGGCTTGAATGATACTACTAAACGCCTCAACTGTGGCGGGTCCTATGTCTAAACCCATCACATCGTGAGGCAGGTCGTAGTTACTGAAACACTCGGTAGGGAGGTTGTTGCTGAAATCAGCGGAACAAATACTATCGAGGGGCAACATTAAATTTACATTTTTATGTTTGGCTAAGTCCCAACACTTGCGTGCAACACTGATGCTATCGTCTTCGCATAGCGAAGTGCCTATCTCATGTCCTAGGGCTTTCAAAAATGTAAATGCCATGCCGCCACCTATCAATAAGTTATCGACTTGATGCAATAAATTTTCTATCAACACTATTTTATCAGAGATTTTAGCTCCACCGATTATAGCTGTCAGCGGTCGAGGAGGGTTGTGTATAAACCTTGCTGCTGCTATTAATTCTGCATCCATCAAATACCCAAAAGCCTTGTGAGATGGCTCAAAAAAGTGGGCTATTTGAGTAGTAGAAGCGTGTGCTCGATGAGCAGTACCAAAGGCGTCGTTAATGTAAATATCCGCATACTTTGCTAGATTTTTTGCAAATGCTACATCTCCTTTGGTTTCTTCTTTATAAAATCGGAGGTTTTCTAAAAGTAGCACTTCACCGGGCTGCATTGCGTCTATAGCCGTCTGTGCATTCATACAATCTTCAACAAAAATAACTTTAGTGCCGATGATTTGGTTTAAAGTAGGTACGATATGCTTCAAAGAAAACACGTCCTCGGGGCCATTTTTTGGGCGTCCAAGATGGGATAATAAAATAACTTTTGCTCCTTTTTTAATAAGAAAATGTAGGGTCGGCAACGCTGCGCTGATACGTGTAATATCAGTAACTGCTAGGGTCTGCGGATCGAGGGGTACATTAAAATCAACCCGCACGAGTACTTTTTTTGATACATAGTCTATCGACTCAAAATGATTCATGTTATTGTTATTTACTACTTCCATTTCATTCATTATTTTTAACTAAAAATTAGCGATTAACTTCTCCATTTTTCTCTAATTTTTTCATTGATTATATACATAGCAGGCACTACAAAAAGAGTTAGAAAGGTGGCAAAGGTAAGTCCAAAAATAATAGTCCAAGATAGCGGGCCCCAAAAGGTAACACTATCACCTCCTATATAAACATTGGGCTCAAGCTTTGCGAATAGGTTATAAAAATCGATATTCAACCCAATAGCCATTGGCACCAAGCCTAGGGTAGTAGCGGCGGCGGTGAGTATAACAGGTTTAAACCTTGTCTTGCCGGCTTCTATAACCGCATCATAGAGACTCAACCCACGCTGCATAAGCTCATCAGTAAACTCAACAATCAATATACCGTTTTTTACTACTATTCCCGCCAACCCAACTATACCGATGCCTAGCATGATTATCGGCATTTCCATTTGCGTAAATCCAAAACCTAACAACACTCCTATAATACTAAAAACTATTTCGCTGATGATGATGATTGGTTTAGTAATTGAATTAAACTGAAATACTAAAATCATAAATATTAAGCACAACGATATAAGCAAGGCACGGCCTAAGAATGCGGAGGTTTCAGCTTGTTCTTCTTGCTCGCCTGTGAGGTTGATAGTTACGCCAGTAGGTAGTTTGAAATCTTTTGTAATTTCTCTAATTTCCGTATTTATATTATTGGGATTGAACCCATTGAGGACATTGGATTGAAGGGTAATGACACGTTTCACATTTTTGCGTTTTATCGCTCCATACGCGGTGTTATATTTAACAGCTGCAACAGACGAGAGTGGTATTTGTTTGACCAAGCCGGTGCTCATGTCTCTGAACGTAATTATTGTGTTCATCAATTGATCTAGGTTGTTGCGTTGGCTTTCTTTGAACCGAACTTGTATAGGTATATCGTCTTC
>JAYVJZ010000053.1:0-4588 GCA_043768865.1 Sphingobacteriales bacterium | reverse complement strand
AATAAAATCTTTGATTAGAGGTTTTAGCAATGTAGTTTTTTCAAATGCTAAGGAGTGGTTTTCCATTTATTTTATACTTCCTGTTAGGTCAAATTCTGTTGCATCTGTGATTATAACATTTACAAAATCGCCAATCCTAACATATTGTTGAGTGGCATCAAGCATCACTTCATTATCTACCTCGGGCGAGTCGTGTTCCGTTCTACCAATCCAAGTTTCATTTTCTTTTCTGTCAATCAAAACTTTGCAGGTAGTTCCTATTTTTTTTTGATTAAGTGTATATGAAATACCTTGTTGAATTTCCATTAATTGAGCCGCACGTTCTTGTTTGATGTCTTCATCCACACCATCATTTACATCAAACGCACCTGTGTCTTCCTCATGTGAGTAAGTAAAAACCCCAAGTCGGTCAAAGCGCTGTTCTTCAACGAAATCGCATAAATGTTCAAAATCTTTTTCTGTCTCATTTGGGTAGCCTACGAGCATTGTTGTCCGTATAGCTATTTCAGGTATTTTAGTTCTTATTTTATCGATCAGCACACGCATATCCTGTTGTGTAATTTGTCTGTGCATGTGTTTGAGTACATTATCTGCTGCGTGTTGTAGCGGCATATCTAAATAGTTACAAATATTAGAACGCTCCTGTATAACGTCCAATATTTCTAGCGGAAAATTACTCGGATACGCATAATGTAACCGAATCCAATCTAGTCCTTCTAAGTCTGAGAGTTTACGTAGAAGCTCATCGAGAGAACGTTTTTTATAAATGTCAAGACCATAATACGTCAACTCTTGGGCAATAAGCATTATTTCTTTTACTCCGTTTTTAACCATGTTTTTTGCCATAGTTACCAACTGTTCTATTGGCACACTTACATGTTTGCCACGCATCAACGGAATCGCACAAAATGAGCAAGTTCTATTGCACCCTTCTGATATTTTCATATACGCATAATGCGAAGGGGTCGTCAGAGTGCGTTCTCCAATCAATTCGTGTTTGTAGTTTGCACCTAATTTTTCAAGCAAAGGTATCAACTCCATAGTTCCAAAAAACGCATCTACTTCAGGTATTTCTTCTTCCAAGTTTTGCTTATACCGCTCGCTCAAGCAGCCTGTAACGTATAGTTTATCAATTTTACCTCTTTGTTTTTTGTCAGCATATTCGAGTATAGTTTCTATAGATTCTGCCTTCGCTTTGTCTATAAAACCGCACGTGTTTATAACTACAATATTGCCTTTATAATCTTCGTGCGAAGCGTTGATTTCATTAGCCTGCAATTGCGTGAGTAGCACTTCGCTATCCACTCTGTTTTTACTACAACCCAGTGTTATAATATCTACTTTATCTTTTTTATGGGTTTTAGTTTTCATTTATATTTTGAAAAAAAGTTGAATTTTAAGTTGTTGTACTTCAAATAAAATACCATTAATTACAAGTGAATGACTTCGCCATAGGCTGCCGCCGCTGCTTCCATAACCGCCTCACTCATAGTAGGGTGTGGATGAATTGTTTTAATAATATCAATACCTGTGGTTTCTAATTTGCGGGCTACTACTACCTCCGCTATCATTTCTGTTACGTTATTTCCAATCATGTGAGCTCCAAGAAACTCACCATATTTTGCATCAAAAATAACTTTTACAAATCCTTCTTTACTCCCTGCAGCACTTGCTTTGCCTGAGGCGGTGAATGGAAATTTGCCTACTTTTATGTCGTAGCCAGCTGCCTTAGCTGCCTCTTCTGTCATACCAACACTTGCAATCTCGGGATAGCAATACGTACACCCCGGTATGTTTGAATAATCAATAGGCTCAGGGCTATGCCCTGCGATTTGCTCAACAGCAACTATCCCTTCTGCACTTGCAACGTGCGCTAACGAAGGACCGGCGGTGATGTCGCCAATAGCATATACACCCTTACAGTTAGTTTCGCCATAGGCATTTACCAATATCTTACCTTTTTCTGTTTTAATAGAACATGCTTCTAACCCAATGTTTTCGATGTTAGGAGTAACGCCTGCCGCACTCAGCACAACATCACATTCTATGGTTTTGAGGCCTTCGGGAGTTTTCATTACAACTTTGCAACCGTTACCGCTTGTTTCAACAGATTCTACGCTTGTGTTTGTCAGCACAACGATACCGCTTTTTTTGAAGTTTTTTTCTAATTCTTTTGATATATCAGCATCTTCAACGGGTACTATTCTTGATGCAAATTCAACCAATGTTACCGCTGTTTTCATTGCGTTGTAGAAGTATGAAAACTCAACTCCTATAGCACCTGCCCCTACTACTACAATACTTTTGGGCTGTGTTTTCAACGTCATAGCCTCACGATAGCCGATTATTTTTTTGCCATCTTGTTTTACGTTTGGCAAATCTCTGCTTCGTCCACCAGTAGCTAAAATTATATTCTTGGCTAACAATTCTGTTTTTTTGCCTTCAGCATCTGTTATTTCAATCACTTTGCCGGGCTTCAATTTTCCTGTGCCCGTTATCACATCTATTTTATTTTTTTTCATCAAAAATTGTATGCCTTTGCTCATTCCATCTGCCACGCCTCGTGACCGCTTGACTACCGCTTCAAAATTATGTCTGTAGTCGCTTATCTCAATGCCATACTCTTCAGCATGTTTGACATATTCTAATACATTTGCTGATTTTAATAATGCTTTAGTAGGAATACACCCCCAATTTAGACATATTCCACCCAAAGATTCTCTTTCTATTATTCCAGTTTTTAAACCCAACTGAGCGGCTCTGATAGCCGCTACATAACCTCCCGGACCTGATCCTAATATTAATAAGTCGTACATATTTTATTTCGTTTTAATTTTTTTTAAAAATTACAAAGTGGCCAATACGGCATTCATACCCCGAACGGCATCAGCACTTTTGTTAAAAGCTGCCAATTCGGTATCGTTTAATTTATAATCAACTATACGCTCCCAGCCTGTCTTGCCAATGACAACAGGCACACCTAAACAAATATCTTTTTGTCCATATTCGCCATCTAATGCCACACAACACGGCATCAATTTTTTCTCATCGCGCACTATACTTTCTACCAAAGCCGCACCTGCCGCACCCGGTGCGTACCATGCTGACGTACCTAAGAGCCCTGTCAAAGTTGCTCCGCCTACCATTGTATCAGCAGCTACTTTTGCTAATGTGGGTTCATCTAAATAATTGCTTACGGGCGAGCCGTTGTATTGTGCTTGACGTGTAAGTGGTATCATAGTAGTGTCTCCGTGTCCGCCTATAACTACTGCTTGCAGGTCTTGCTGCGAGCAGCCCATTGCCTTGGAGAGGTAGGTTTTGAATCTACTGCTGTCCAATATGCCACCCATGCCGATTATTCTGTTTTTGGGTATTCCACTTGCTTGCAAAGCTAAGTAAGTCATAGTATCCATAGGATTTGAAATAATAACAATTATCGCGTTTGGCGAGTGTTGCAACGCATTGAGGGTTACTGTTTTTACGATTCCTGCGTTGATGCCTATGAGTTCCTCACGAGTCATGCCGGGTTTGCGTGGTATGCCTGATGTAATAACTACGACCTCACTATTAGCGGTTTTGGTGTAGTCGTTTGTGCTTCCTGTTATCTTGGTATTAAATCCCAAAAGCGATGCTGTTTGCGTCAAGTCCAATGCTTTGCCTTCAGCTAAACCGTCTTTGATATCCACTATTACAAGTTCGTTGCAGAGTGCTTTTCTTGCTATGTTGTCAGCACAGGTAGTACCTACGGCTCCCGCACCTATTACAGTAATTTTACTCATTTGTTTACATTTTAATTGTTACTAATTGGTAGTGCGAATGTATAAAAAAAAGATGATTTTTAAAAATAATAAGCACACTGAGGTAAGTAACGGTTATTGTATATTAAAAATGCTTTTAAAGGGTTATATTTTGAATGAATTTTGAAAATGATAGGGGGTTAGTGATATATAAGCCAAGTTTTTTTTTTGTTTTTACTTATTTTTAGTTTTTTACGAAAGCTTGCCATAGAGGGTTGATACTTTTTGTTGAGTTTTTGAATTTATTGAGGTGCGGTTATTTGTTATTATTTTACTTACTACTATATAAATGCTTGTGAGGCGGTGGCTCACCGTTAGGTGCGTGAGGGCGAAGGCGTAGCTCCTTTTTTGATTGCGGTATTTTCCGCTTTCAAAAAAGAGCGGGAGCCGAAAGACCGACCTCGCCTACGTTGGTTTTTGTTGTTATGTACTGTTTTTTGCGAGGGCACGCCCTGATTCGTATTTCTTGACTTTATCTTTTAGTTGTGTTAGTTTGTTTTTTTTTGGTTCGTTGATTTTATTTTAAAAAAGGTCATAAAAAAATATTTTTATTTGAAAAAGCCATTATATTTGAAAAAAATAATACAATAAATAAATATTATGTCTAATCAAGAATCTTGGGGCTCTCGTGTTGGGTTGATATTAGCAATGGCGGGCAATGCAGTTGGTTTGGGTAATTTTCTGCGATTTCCTGTGCAGGCTATTCAAAATGGTGGTGGGTCATTTGTTATTCCTTATTTGGTTTGTTTTTTATTGATGGGTATTCCGCTTTTGTATATTGAGTGGGCGAT
>JAYVJZ010000052.1:0-7320 GCA_043768865.1 Sphingobacteriales bacterium | reverse complement strand
ACCCAAAGTAGGTATTGTGTATCAATCTTTAGATATTGCAGATGGTTTTCCATTGCAAAAACAAGGGTTTCAGTTGATAGATTTTGAGGTACAATAGGTGGTTAATAGCTGACAATTTAAAACTATATTATGAATAATTTTGATCTTCCCAATGGTATTTTAATACTTTATGGTTATAGTTGGGGTGGACAATTATTAATGGAATTTTTGAAGTATTTTAACAAAGATGCTATAAGTATTGACTTACTAATTACAATTGATGCCGCAAAAGGACCAGTTAGTTTTGCAGTAAATAATGACGTTACGCCAAATGTTAAACAAAATTTGAATATATACCAAACAAAACCAAGTTCAATTTTTTCACATGGTAGTCCAAACGAAGGCAGTGACGTTAAAAATGTAAACTTAACTGGGGAGAAAGATGCTAAAAACGAAAAGGTAGAACATAGTAATATTGATGAATATACATTACTATATTCGGCTCAAGTTATACTTTATGCTCTAAATAATAATTTTAGTTTTAAGAACAAATCCGAGGCTCAAATAAAAAAAGAAATACAAAATTATGCTGCAACTGGATTTTAAACTTTTATGGATTTTCTTTTTTATTCTCTTATTTTTTGTGTGGTTTCTTTGCTCTTTTATTGCAATAGGCTTTGAAGACGGTGTAAATAACTCGTTTTTTTTAAGATTTTGTTATGATCTATGTGTAATTATTATGTTTTTTTTTGATTTTTTATGTAAATTCTTACCAAATTATATTGCATTAGTAGCAACAATTTTAATTGACTCGTTTTTACTTTCACTTGTCGTTGAAATAGCCAAAATATTTATTAATATTAGAAGTAATTTATGACTGCCGACAACATGGTATTGATTCAATGCAAGGTGGGGTGCGTGGGCAAGTTGTGTAGTGTTTTAGAAAATTTGTAGTATTTTTGAGTTATGTAATTATTGACTCTCGCACTGCATCATTACCCAACCGAAGTACGTGTGAAAACAGGTGTTTTCCCAGATTATGTATTTCAAAGCAATTATGAGCTAATGAACTTATACGACTTGAAGAAATATATTACAAAATACAAGCATTTGCCAAATATACCTACAGCAGCTGAAGTAGCTCAAAGCGGCATAGATGTAGGCGAGATGAATCGATTATTAGTAGAAAAGGTAGAAGAACTGACGCTGCACCTCATATCGCTGCAAGAGCAGATAGATGAATTGAAAAATAAAAAATAAAATGAAAAAAATACTGCTTTTTTTGATAAGTGCCATGCTATTAACAAATTGTAAAAAAAATGATATAAAGATAAATCAAGTTTCTTCATGCGATCTTTTTAAGCAAGACGCAAACGGGTTTTTTATTCATCAAACCATTTATCATGCCGTTAATGGTTACCCTCCTATTGTCGATACTTTAAACAATAAAGATACTATTTATAATATTATGACGTATGCTCAATCAAATTATGGAAGTGATTCTAATTATTTTAGTTATTGTTTGGATTTAGATACATCAACCTTCAATTATATACCCATAGTGTGGGATAATTATCATAGTAATTGTAGGATAGATTTAAAAGTTGTAAAGGAATTGTGTAATTCAAAAAAGGAGTTTTCAAAAGAGATAACTGTTGCTCCTATAAATAAAATTACATTAAATACAGGAACTTATTTGGGAACTGATGAAAATGGAAATAATATAGAAGTAGTAGTTAAAATAGATTCGTTCATTAATTTTGATAATGAACTATTTATTTTTCCATGTATTTATAATTTCCCAGAAAACTGCACTAAAAGAATCGTTAATGACAAAAAGTATAGTACCCATAAATTTCTAATTTATAATGATTCTACACAACTTTTTCCTAATTGTGAACAACTGGTTGGTGCAGGTAATTTGGTTAATAATAAGCTGACAATCGAATACAACTTCATTAAGAATAATAAAATTGAGCCCACAAAACATTATTTTAACGCAATAAAAATTAAATAAAATGAAAAATCTAATTAAAATATTAGGGTTGATGGTCGTCATCACAAGTATTACAACGAATGGTAATTGCCAATCTATATGCGCTACTCCCACTAATTTTACCACACCTACAAGTTATAACTCAGATGCATCGTTTGCTGCAACTGACAATTATACTATTAGAGTTTATATTCATAATATAGCAAACGATGACGGTACCAATGGTAGAACTAGTGTTGAAATTCAAAATGCAATACAAATTTTGCAAAATGATTTCTCACCACATGGCATTTGTATAAGTTATGCTGGTACTAATCAAGTTAATTCAACTAATATAGGTATAAATTTCAATGATTCCAAACTGACTGCCTTAAGAAATGCAGATGCTCAAATAGCAAATGCGATTAATATTTATGTATTGCCACAAAATGCTTCCTATAAAGGAGGTAATGCTTTTGCAATTCCAAATACATTTTTAGTGATGGGTGGCAATGTATTTTCAACTAATTTATTTGTTTCGCATGTATTATCGCATGAGTTAGGACATTGTTTAGGTTTATTTCATACTTTTCATGGAATTGAATTAGGCTCTTGCCCAGAGTTAGTTAATGGGTCAAATAGTACAACATGTGGTGATTTTATCGTTGATACCCCTGCTGATCCTAGCACCCACTTTGACGATAGCGAATCAGGGTGTATCTATATGGGTATAACTACCGATGCTAATGGTAGTAATTATTCACCCGATATGCACAATGTAATGGCGTATGTAAGACCTAGTTGCATGACAGTATTTACCAATAATCAAGGTGATAGAATGCGTCGGTTTTTAAGAGATGTAGCAATATTAGAACCTATTAAAGTGCCAAGAAATTTATATTTTCAAAATAAAATAATTTCGAGTAATAATTGGAATTATAGCGTTTCAAATAATATAGTTGCTGGAAATAGTGTAACAAGCGGCATTATTGGTGAGGTTACAATAAACGGAACTGCTAATGTATTGTATGAAGCTGGTAATGAGGTTATTCTAAATACAGGTTTTAATGCTATTGCCAGCTCTAGCAATACCTTTACCGCTCGCATCGATTTGAATCAATGCGGAGAAATTAATTTTTTGAATAACGCTAAAGTAGCAAGTGTAAGTCCTTACAAACCCATGTTAAATAACAATAGAACGTGGCTGATGGTAACTCCTGGTTTCGATGGTCATATTAATACAAAATTTAGCATCGTGAAAGACACTGTTTTGAGCTTGCAAACCTACAAGAAAGTAAAATATGAATATATAGGTTTAACGCCCTTCGACGACTGGCAAGTAATTGGTGTGGTTGGTTATTATTATTTAAGAGAGGATACTCTGCTACGCAGGGTGTATCAATACGCTTTTACTACCTCTGCAGATATTTTACTATTTGATTATAATAGCACAATTGGCGATTCTATTTACATTCATAATCGTTATTTTACGTTGCAAAGCTCAGGCACTGTTATCAATAGTGGCAATACTTATACTAGTTATAATTATATTGCAAACAATGCCACAGGAATATTAGCTGATACCGTTCAATTGATTGAAGAACTGGGTTGTTATAATGGTCTTGTTGGATATTCAGAATACAGCACCTTGGTTTGTTACAAAAAAGCAGATACCGTTGCGTATTCAAACACGGGCAGTTCGGGTATTGATTGTGATTTTATTTCTAAAGTGGAGGAAAACGCCAATACGTTTGCTAATATTTCGCTATATCCCAATCCTGCTAACACCACGTTACATTTCAAAAATATTCAAGAAGGTACGACGTATGAAATATATGGTAGCGACCAAAAACTGATGAAAAAAGGGATGTTGCAAAACAATCAAATATCGATAAGCGACATAAGTAGTTCGGGTCTTTATTTTTGCAGATTAACTAATAAAAACAAAACTCAAACGGTGTCATTCATAAAACAATAATGTTTTGATAATGAAATTTTCAAATCTACAAAATGCCGCAACACTTCGTGTTGCGGCATTTTTTTTTGCGTAGCTGCTGATGCGTAAGCTGCGTGAGGGCGTAGGTGGAAATCCTTTTTATTGTGAGGCTACGAGCAATAAAAAGATTGGAACCGAAGACCGACCGCCGCTGTATTTTGCATTTTGCGGCGGGCACGCCCTGATGGAGTTTCTTGTTTTGGTGGAGGGGTTGTTTCAAATTCGAGTCTTTTTTTATAGCTTTGCACAATGCAATCTACTCCTGCCGCTCGGCCGCTTTCGCATTTGCTTGAGTTGCTACACAACCTCATCAACGGTCAATTTGAAAACAAGGCGTTTTGGATAATGGCTACGGCGATGAATGTTAAAAAATATACGGGCAATCGCCGATGTTATTTGACGTTGGAGGAGCAGGGCAATGGGGTTAAAATAGCGGAGGCGCGGGCGGTGATATGGTCGAATTATTATGGGCAGGTGGAGGATTTTGAGCGTGCTACGAAGCAAACTTTTGCTGATGGTATTCAGATACAGTGCCTTGTTGAGGTTCGTTATCATAAGGTGTATGGTTTGAATTTGGATATTGTGAAGATTGATTTTGCGCATACGCTAGGGGAGCAGGAGCTACTGCGTCAGCGCACGTTGGAGCGGTTATTGGCTGACAATCCGAAGCACATCAGGCTCATAGAGGGGCGTTATATGACGTATAATAACCACCTGCCGCTGCCTAGGTGCATCACTCGAGTGGCTTTGATTACGGCGCCTAATTCTGACGGGCAGCGAGATTTTTTGCAAGAATTAACTAAAAATCGGCATGATTATGTGTTTGATATTGATGAATATTCTACTACTATTCAGGGCGATACAGCTGCCGCATCGATACGTAAGCAGTTGGGCAAAATAGCGGAGGCTGCGGTGCCGTACGATGTAGTGGCGATAGTGCGTGGAGGGGGTGCTCAGTCTGATTTTGCGGTCTTTGACGAGTACGCTCTTTGTCAGTGTGTTGCTTTGTTTGATACGCCTATATTCACGGGAATCGGGCATGACAGAAATCAATCGATAAGCGATATGATGGCACGTGAATTGAAAACCCCTACTCGGGTGGCGTCTTATTTGGTGGATCATAATTTTGAGTTTGAGAACAGTGTGCTTTATTTGAGCAATAAGCTCGACGTTACGATACAATCGATGCTGCGAGAGGCTAAAAATAAGATAGAATATGCTACGCGTATAGTGCAACTTGCTGATCCACAAACTATTGTTAATCGTGGGTTTGCAATAGTTCGGTTAGAGGGTAAAATATGTGTAGATGTGGAGAATCTGTCAGTGGGTGCGAGCATTGATACAGAACTAAAAAATGGATCTTTTAGTAGCACTATTACCCAAAAAAAAGATACGATTAAGTCTAAGGTGAATGCAAAAGTAAAATCAAAATCGAAATCAGCGACTACGCCCAACCAAAATAACTAATAACCAATGAACCCACCAATCCTCTACACCGAAGCATTTGAGCAGTTAGAAGTACTGATAGCAAGGCTTGAGAGTAGCGATACCACCCTCGACGAGCTGGGAGAGATAAACGAAAAGGCAAAAAAATTAATAAAAATATGCGAAGATAAACTTCGTAATATAGCGCAGGCTGTTAGCCCAAATGGGTCAGAACAGGGAGCGAATACCAATGAAAATAGTTGAACAATCATAGTATAACCACCTACAACACCCCCACAAATATAATTATATGGAAATAGCTATCTTTTGGTTGCGACGCGACCTTCGCTTAAACGACAACGCCGCCCTCTATCATGCCCTCATATCAGGTATGCCCGTGTTGCCAATATTCATATTTGACACCCATATTTTAAATAAATTAAACGACAAAGCCGACCGCAGAGTGAGTTTTATACATCAAACTCTAACCGACATCCAATCGCAACTCCGTAGCTTAGGCAGTGATATATACGCACACTATGGCACACCAAGCGAAGCCTTTGCAGCATTGTTGCAAAAGTACACAATCGCAAAAGTATTCACTAATCACGACTACGAACCCTACGCATTGCACCGTGAAGCCACTATAACCTGTCAATTAGAAAACGTAGGGGCCACCCTGCACACCTACAAAGACCACGTTATATTTGAAAAAAACGAAATAACCAAGGACGACGGCAAGCCTTACACCGTGTTCACGCCCTATAGCAAAAAGTGGCGTGCCAAATACGCCCCCTCATATACTGAACCCTATCCGTGCGATGCCAATTATAATGCCTTTTTAAAAGCCACACTGCCCGACCTGCCAAGCCTGCAACACATGGGGTTTGCCCCCGATAGACGCAGCACTCCCTCACCACTAGTGCCTATCGACATCATCAAAAATTACACCCAAAACCGCGACATACCAAGCCTGAGAGGCACCTCGCAACTCGGCGTACACCTGCGCTTTGGCACTATCAGCATACGCCAACTCGCTACGCACGCAAGTGCCCACAACGATACATTTTTGAGCGAACTCATCTGGCGCGACTTCTATCAACAGATCCTACACCACTTCCCACACGCCGCTCAAGGCGCCTTCAAGCCTCAATACAACCGCATCGTTTGGAGCGACAACACCGACCATTTTCAACGCTGGAGTCAAGGACAAACCGGCGTCCCAATCGTAGATGCAGGCATGAGAGAGCTCAATGCAACTGGATTTATGCACAACCGGGTCCGCATGATAGTCGCCAACTACCTCACCAAAATCCTATTTATCAACTGGCAATGGGGCGAAGCCTACTTTGCTGAAAAACTACTCGACTTCGACCTCGCCGCCAACAACGGCGGCTGGCAATGGGCGGCAGGCACAGGCAGCGACGCCGCTCCCTACTTTAGAATATTCAACCCACAGCTACAAACCGAACGCTTCGACCCACAGCATCTTTATATAAAAAAATGGGTGCCCGAATACCAAGAGTTTGGCTACCCGACGCCAATAGTGGACTTCAAAATCGGTCGTGACAACGCCCTCAAACAATACAAACAATACTTAAACCCAGACAATAGCAACGGCACAGCAATCGGATAGGGCTTGGCGAAGTTTGGGAATTTGAAAAACGTCCGCCCGGAACCGAAGCCCAATTGAAAAACCGATGTTGAAGATAACAACAAAAAGCCAAATTGGAACTCGTCTGCCCGAACAAAAGCCCAATAGAATTACAAATTCTCATTGTTAGCACTTCTGCCCCCATTTCACAAAACCCTTGTCCTTGTTGCACAACTCATTTCTATTGCAAATATAAAATAATAATACTGACCCTCAAAATATTGTTTTATGTGGACATATATGCTTGATTGTTAGTAATTTATGTTGTATTTTTTGCCGCTTTTTTAGTAT
>JAYVJZ010000051.1:0-16598 GCA_043768865.1 Sphingobacteriales bacterium | reverse complement strand
GCATAAAAGCAAAGGTTACTCCCCGTCCGCGTCGAGCGGTGATATAGAATTGGCTTATGTCCAATACCTTGGTGTAGTCATCTATTGCTCCGGTGTAGTCTTTGGTTAATGTGCGTAGCGAGGCCCTGCCCATGTAGGCATAGAGGTAATCGTTTTTTATGTTGATAGCTGTGGTGAGGTCGCTCATAGCTTCGGTGTAGCGGTTTATTTTGATGAGTGCATTGGCTCGGTTATAGAATAGTGCTGCGTCGCTCGAGTCGAGTTTGATGGCTTTGTTGAAGTCTTTCAATGCTTTGCGGTATTCATCAGTTTCAGTGTAGGCGTTGCCTCTGAGTAGCATTGCTTCTTTGTTGTTTTTGTCTTTTTTTAATGATTTGTTTAGGTATTTTACAGCGTCTTTGTATTGTTCCATGTTGATCATCACCACACCTCTATTGAGATAAAACATACTGTATTGGTAGTTGCGTTGTTCTTTACTGAGTTTGGCATTGCGTATTTCTTTGATGTCCACGGATTGTATGTTGCCTTCTAGGTTTCCATTTTCATCTTTTTGGTAGGTTATAGCTTTGGCGTTGGGTGGCAATACTATTCCATAGCTTTTGTAATTCGCATAATCTAGGGTTAATGGTTTTGGTTCTTCGGCTTTAACAGCTGCTTTTATAGGGGCATCGATGGGGATATTTTTATTAAATATCGTTTTTTTGACGCTATCGGGTGTTGGGCCAAAGTCTAAAAATTGTATAGTATTATCCTCTGCAGGTTGTGTTTTTTTCTTTTTTTCTTTTTTCTTTTTTACTTTAATAGTGTCTTGCTGCTCGGCTTGTGGAGACGAGTATAATGGTGCAATCGAGCTATTGACGAGCATCAAACTTAAAATACTAAATATAAAAAATCGCATAGCGTTAGGTGAGTTAAACAAAAAATGATAGGCCACAAAAATAAAGAAAATAGATGAGAGTTTGTGAATAAAATGTAACACAAATCGAATACATCAATGTGGTCAGTTAGGTTGTAAGATTTTTTATTTTGCGATTACTTTGAATTCTGTTCTGCGGTTTTTGCTTCTACCCTCGTCGTTGAGGTTTTCGGCTATTGGCTGCGTTTCGCCGTACCCTTTGGCGGTGAGCCGAGCGGCGTCGATGCCGCTGTTAGTGAGGTAGGTAACGACGCTTTTTGAGCGATTATCAGATAATAATAAATTAGCATCGTCTTTACCGACATCGTCTGTGTGACCACTTATTTCAATTTTTAAGGTAGCATTGGTTTTCAATAATGTTACTAATTGATCTAACTCTTGCTTGCTTTCATTTAACAAATCGAAAGAATTGGTTTTAAAAAAAATATTTTTCAAAACCACGCTTTCGCCTATCGAAACGGGCTTCAGCAGCACATCTAGCAAATAGGGCTCGTCGCTGTCGGACGGCACGCTCAATTCAAAATGCTCGGAGGCAAAAAGGTACCCTTTTTTGTCGATCATATACGCATAGTTGCTACCCACGGGCAGGGCTGTCAAAAACGCCCCTGTGGTGGGGTCGCTTTGTGTGGAGGCCACTACCAATCCCGTTGTCAAATCTTTTAAAACAAGCTGCGCTGATAGGGGTTTAGAGGTTTTTTCATCTAGCACCCTGCCTTTTATGTACGTAACGGTGCGGGGTTGTGCACCGGCATACAATTCAAAAGCATAAATATCCTGCAGACCTAGTCCGCCTGCTCTGCTGCTGCTTATATAGGCCGTGTTGCCTTTAGCATTTACAAATATAGACCGCTCTTCATCTTTTGTGTTGATGGGATAACCCAAATTGATAGGGGTTTGCCAGGTGGTATCGGTTTTTTTGCGGCTCATAAAAAAATCTAAATCGCCAAAGCCCGGATGCCCGTCGCTGTTGAAGTATAGGGTGGTGCCGTCAGGGTGAATAAAAGGTGATTTTTCTTCATAAGCTGTATTGATAGTAGGACCTAAGTTGCGTGGTTGGCTCCAACCGACACCGTCGTATATGGTTTCAAATATATCTGCTCCGCCCAATGTCCCCCTGCGGTTGCTAGTAAAATAAAGCGTTTTGCCATCACTAGCCATACAGGGCTGGCTTTCCCATGCCGGGCTATTGACGGAAGCCCCAAGATTCAGCGGTTTGCTCCATTTATTGTTTTCATATATAGTTACGTAGATATCACATTTACCTAACCCGTCAGGGGCATTGCATCTCGTAAAAAAAATAAACTTGCCATCAGGGCTCACCGTCTGTGCACCCTCGTTGTAGTCTGTGTTTACAGGTGGACCTATGTTATAAGCCGTGTTCCAAAGTTCACCTGTTTTGTTGCTTATATAAATATCCTCATTTGTGTTTTCTTTTTCGCCGATAGTGGTTAAGGTTCTAGCAAATATTAACTTCTGCTCATCGACACTGAGCGATGGAAAATAATCATCGAAAGAGCTATTAACCAAATCGCCAAGGTTTTGAGGATCAAAAGGCACAGGTTTCTTTATTGCTTCGATAGCGTATTTGCATGCCGCCTTGCCATGTTCAGCTATTTTATTATATTTAACAGAATTAAAATTATATGTCGCGTATTGCTCAAACGCAGCTAAGCCGTTAGCATATTCTCCGTTGCGATACAACGCACTACCAAGTATCACATACATCATCGGCGAGCAATCGGGTAGCGTAGTTACTGCCGTTTCATAATGTGTTATAGCCGCCTTTAAGTCTTTTGTTTCTTTCAACTGACCGAGCATCATGTTGGCATCTACATAAGTTGGGAATGCTTTTATAGCTTTTTCCAAAGCATCAAAGGCCTCTTGGTATTGTGTAGTTTTTGCAAATGTTTGGGCATCTAAATAAAACTTTTCCGCCTTTTTGGGAATGCCATTTTGCTTGCAAAGTTGAGCTGATGTGATGTTTGATATTAGTATTGAAATGCCCAATAGCAAACAACGTAAAAATAATAATTTCATAAATAATCAATAAATTAGACAACAATAAATGTAAGACATTAACATTAAATATCCCAAACAAATAGGTATAAAAATTGTACCAATTTTAAATTACGACACAAAATACAGCTCAAGATTTATATTTATTTTTAATAATAATATGCAATAAGGAGCTGCAAGATTTTTTTACAGTTTTATCACCTTAGCTGACTTGTTTCCAACTTTAGCAAAATACACACCTGCGGCTAAATGCCCAATGTTTATAGTGGTTTTAGTGGGATTCAAACGGTGGGTTTCAACATATTCTCCTTTTGCAGTTACAAGTAGTATTTCACTATCTGTAGCCAAATAAGTACTTATTGTTACTTCGTCTTTTACAGGGTTCGGTTGGATAGTTATGCTATTATCAATTAGCTCAGTAGTATCAAATAGGCCAACTATTATAGGCATAGTTGCCATCACCGACACGCCTAAACTAGGCTGAACGAATTTGCCACAGCCGCTCTCCAACATAGCTATAGCTTTGACCATATACCATTTGCCTGTTTGATAATCAACAATAGTATAATTTGTGGTTGTTATTGGAGTTGTGTTTAATTTAGTAAAAACACCCAACTCACTATCGCTTACATACACATTATAACCAAGTATAGACGACCCTGTTGAAGCAACCCAACTAAGCGACATGGTACTACCTACTTGAGTCAAAGTTGGATTGGCAGGTGGTTCGAGTTGGTACAAATTAATAGTCGGGTCGCCCCAATATTCAAAATGTGTACGATTCCACCACTCTTGTGTATCATACGATTGTTGGGCTTTTTCGAGCTTTTGGTTTACTTGATTGTGGTTCATTATTTCTTTCATAGCGATGCCAAATGGCTGCCCTGTGCAAGATTGATGAAATATATTGAGGCCAGTTGTTGTCCACAAGGTTACTAAGCATTTTGTGTTTTTGCTTAACAAACTTCGTATCAACCCAAATATGGTTGTAACCTCCGATTCATCGCCCCAACCCCAATAACTCTGATCGCTTGAAAATACTGTAGCATTCATGCCATACGTATCCCAACTTGTGTTTTCTGGTATTTGTTGATTTTGCATATATATCTTAAATGGCCCATTGGCTTGTACCCATTGAGGGTGGTCAGCCCCCGCAGCATTTTGCAAAATATTCGCACTTTTTGATATATTAAGCAAACTCCGATAGGTGCCGTCATGCGAATTTTCGTAACCCAAGTAAAACCCACTCTTGTCGCCCATTTTATAGCCCGGCAATACGTTCTTATAAGCACTCAATCTGTCTAAATAGTTTTCTGTCAATCCTATTTCGTCGGGGTTATCTAAATCTTTGAAATCTACTCTGCCAAAAGCTAATTCAACATCAGAGGGAAAAAAATCTTGATCCCACTTATAATCGCCAGGGTAGTTAATAGCCGCATCTATTTCTAATCCACCAGGGTCAAAAGTAGCCACATCAGTATATATCCCATCTATGTCAGCATAATACGCATCGCAACCTCTCGCACCCTTGTTCTCATCGTGTGCGTCAGGTGCTGTAGCTGTGCTCGATCCTGATCGAGGCATAGGCACGTGCCCAAGTATGAATAGCACTTTTGGCTTATCGGTTGTAGGGGCGTTAGCGTATATAGTTTGTATTTGTGATCGTATGCCAACCACCGTATCACCGCTGTTCCAACCTGCGGCTTGCGGCGTAATTATCTCTTCTACGTACCACCCGTCTGCCGTTAATTCCTTTTTCAATTTTAAATATTTAGTGGCTAGATTAGTTGTAATTGTATTCGCTACTAGCAGTATCATTCTGCCTTTGTAGTTTGTATTGTCCACCCCAAGCACCCCAATCGTATATCCAATCGCATCATAATCAACACCACCATAGCTCCATGTGTTGGTTCTACGAACCTGATATTCCCACGTCTCCCCTAGGCTTACGCTATTGTCCACCCATGTTGTCGTTCCAGCGGGTACGTTAGTGGCGACGGTCGCCCAAGTGGCGGCATTGAGTGGCCTCCTTTTGATAGTCATCATCTCACTTGCGTTCAAGGCAGCATCTACAAAAGTAATCGTTACTGACGGCGTAGTTAGATTCACCGAACTCTCTACCAGACATACGCGACGCCCTGCATTGAAAAAATCAAACGAATAAGGTTGTGTCATAGCAACTTTAGAGAAGAGAATTAAAATAAAAAGTAGTGTTTTTTTTTGCATTTTAATTGAATTGTGTGTGAGGATATAAAACTAGTTGTAGTCAATTTTTTTTTAGGTACTGTTATAGTACTATAATTTTTGTTGAGAACACAGTGCTAGCAGTGGTTACGTGCAATAAATAAACTCCCTTAGGCAATGATTGTATTGCAATTCGTTCATTGAGATCTGCTTGTTTGCTACTATACAATACCCGCCCATGTTCGTCCAACAAGTCCAACGTTTGTATATCATTGCGTCTTACATCAATAGCTATCGAGCCCGAGCTTGGATTAGGATATACCTCAACTCCGCTTGTGTTATAATCAGCAATCGAAACCCCAATTATAGTTACCGTATCACAACTAATAAATGGACTAGCCCCACAATTTGCTAAATCTATGACATTAAAGCAAACTACATACTGCCCCGGAGCGGAATATACATACGTAGGATCATTGATAGTTGAGGTAGCTGTACTGTCCCCAAACGTCCAAAGAACAGTAGCTGTTGCGGCTACATCGGGGGTGTTATTAAATAAAACACTGTTGCCTGCCACATCATAATTAAATGAATAATCACACAAAATAGGGACCGGCACAAGCACAGTTATCATGCTACAATCTGAACTAATCGGACAGGTGGCTGAGCTGTACTCGCAACATACTACATACGTGCCCGATGCCTCATAACTATGCGTGGCGTTGGTGCCTGAGGCTGTTGTGCCATCGCCAAACGTCCATGTTGCTGTGAGTGTTGGGTCGAAGCTCGGTGGCATCAATATACAAGTAACACTATCGGCGTTTACCAAAGTTAATATAGAATCAGGACAGGCTGCTGCGGCAGATATTGTTATGCTAGTGCACGATAAAGTAATTGGGCAGCTCAGGGTTGAAAATGTTGCACACACATTATACACACCCGAGGCAGTATATACGTGCGTTTGGGTGGTGCCTCCTGTAGCAGAGGCGCCGTCGCCAAAGTCCCAAACTATGAACAATGT
Organism: Sphingobacteriales bacterium; assembly: GCA_043768865.1. Taxonomy (GTDB): domain Bacteria; phylum Bacteroidota; class Bacteroidia; order Chitinophagales; family JAYVJZ01; genus JAYVJZ01. Next base: position 10,461 of record JAYVJZ010000051.1, on the reverse strand, counting down.
GGGGTCAAAGCTAGGTGGGGTCAGCACCACTATTACACTGTCTCCGTTGGGTATTGCTGTAATAGAAGTAGGACATGGAAGCTGCGCTTGGCTTGGCTTTGCTGCTAGTAGTAGGCAAATAGCAAGTGCAAAAAATAGGTATAATTTCATAAATATATTTTGTGAATTAGTAGGTAAAAAAAACAAATACTGTGTTAAGGTAAATATTACTTTAGTAAAATTACAATTTTATTTTAATAAAAAAAATCTGTGTTGAAATTATGCCTTATTTTGCATCAATGAATATACAACAAAACATCGACCTAACCACTCTCAATACCTTTGGAATAAGGGTTGTTGCTCGTTATTTTATTGAAATTACTACATTAGCTGATGTGCCTCTTGCCTTTGATTATGCGCATATCAATGCGTTGAAAGTATGTATATTAGGCGGTGGTAGCAATATGCTTTTTACGAATAATTTAGACGCTCTAGTGCTGCATATCAACATCAAAGGCATAGAGTTGAAACAGGAGTATGAAAAGAAGGTAATAGTAACGATGCAGGCCGGCGAAAATTGGCACAATGCCGTGCTTTGGGCAATTGATAATCAATTGGGGGGCATTGAAAATTTATCATTAATACCGGGTACCTGCGGGGCTGCCCCTATTCAAAACATTGGTGCTTATGGAGTAGAATTGGCCGACGTACTGCATGAGGTACATTATTATTGTATCACTTCTAAATCTGTCAAAACCCTTGCAGCTAAAGATTGTCGAATGGGCTACAGAGACAGTATTTTTAAACAAGAATTGAAAAATAAATATATCATCTTATCGATAGATTTGCTTTTGACGAAGGTATCTTTTCATCAATTCAAATTGAATTATGGCGATGTGCAATCAATGTTACATCAACAAAAAATCACACATCCTACCATCAAAAACATAAGTGATGTGATTATTAAAATACGTCAAAGCAAACTCCCTGACCCCAATGTATTGGGCAATGCAGGTAGTTTTTTTAAAAATACTTTTATAAGCAAAGCTAAGTTAGATATTTTGCTCATGCTGCACCCCTCTATGCCGTTTTATGCAACTGAATTAGTCGATGTTTACAAACTACCAACTGCTTGGTTGGTAGAACAATGCGGCTTGAAAGGCTACCAGATAGGCAATGCAGGCGTTCATGTCAAGCAAGCCCTCGTACTTGTTAATTATGGTGGTGCAACAGGTAACGAAGTGTGGCGACTAGCTCAATATATCATCAAATGCGTACAAGAGCGATTTGACATCGCAATATTACCTGAAGTAAATATCGTTTAATGTAGCGGTTTGATTAAATATGTTGCTTTATTTGTTGCATTTAAAAACCTCTATTTTTAGTTGTTCCCAGCTTGGTTTTTTAGGATTTACTTCCAATATTTTGACCTTTATTTCCTCCTGCTTGCTCAACTTCCCAATGATGCGCTCCATCTCATACATTGGCAAAAACCCTACTGGTACGCCTTTGTAGCACAACATAACCGAAGCGTGCTTGTCTTTAGGTTGCTCTTGTACTAGTGCATCGAGCACTTCGCCAACCCGCAATGCGTTTTCTATGCTAGGGTTTTTGAAAATATGATAGCCTGATATGTAGGTTTCATAAATCTTCTTACCCATAAGTAGTGGGAGTTTGTATTGACCTTTGTCAAATACAAAATGCTTAGAGCCCAACGTCAAAGCCGTAAAAACTGTTTTCATAATAATTGCATTTTCCATTTTAGTTATTTTTTTGTATTACTAATTTATTTATTGCAAGAATACGAGGTGCAGAAGGTCATAATAGGACGCTTGTTTTTTTATTTAAACTATTTTTATAAATTTTATTTGCAAACAACCTCAAAAACAAAAAGCATCAAACCTTTGAAAATTATTATGAATAATAGGCAGGTTCTATTTAATAGAGCAACTATTCAAACAGTTTTTATTTAAAAAGGGGCTACTTTTAGTATTGTAGCGAGCAGCTATTTCATTCAATAGCATTAATTAAATAAAAGTATGGATTTCAACACATTATAATTATAAATATATAACAAAATATTTTTATATAACAAAGTTAAAGCCTAGTTTTGATACTTGAAAATCTGTAGTATTGTAGTGCAGATTTTTAAACATAAAATGCTTTTTAACAACAAAATACATATTAATAAAAATATATATGAATAGTAAATTTGTTTTTGTAACAGGAGGTGTCTTTTCATCATTAGGCAAAGGCATAGTAGCAGCCTCGTTGGCTAAGCTATTGCAGGAACGCGGCTACAAAGTATCGATACAAAAATTCGATCCTTACATCAACGTAGATCCTGGCACTCTCAACCCCTATGAGCATGGCGAATGTTACGTTACAGACGATGGTGCTGAGACAGATTTAGACTTAGGGCATTACGAGCGTTTTTTGAATGTATCTACATCGCAAGCGAACAACGTAACCACGGGCAGGGTTTATCAAACTGTAATAGAAAACGAAAGAAAGGGGGTATATCTTGGCAAAACAGTACAGATTATCCCTCACATAACAGACGAAATCAAGCGTCGAATCAAGCTTTTGGGCGAGACCGGTCAGTATGATATCGTTATCACTGAGTTTGGCGGCACCGTAGGCGACATTGAATCATTGCCTTACATAGAGGCGTTGCGTCAGTTGAAATGGGAGATGGGGGATAGTAATTGCATCAATGTTCACCTCACCTATCTGCCCTATCCTAATGCATCAAAAGAGCTGAAGAGCAAGCCCACGCAGCATTCTGTTAAGGAGCTATTGAGTGAGGGAGTGCAGCCCGATGTGTTGGTGTGTAGAACTGAACATGAACTGACGGAGGAGATACGTCGAAAGTTGGCATTGTTCTGCAACGTCGCACCTAGTGCGGTTATTGAGGCGATTGACGCACCGTCTATTTATGATGTACCCTTGTTGTTGTTGAAAGAAAAATTAGATAAAATAGTGTTACAGAAGTTGAAATTACCGATTAGAGAAACACCTGAATTAAAGGAATGGAAAAACTTTTTGAATAAGTTAAAAAACCCAACCAAACACATTAAAATAGGCTTGATAGGAAAGTACGTTGAGTTGCAAGATGCATATAAATCGATACTTGAAGCCTTAGCACAAGGGGGTGCAATGAACGAATGTAGGGTGGAGATTATTTCGATACACTCTGATTTCTTAAATGAAGATGTAATAAAACGAAAATTACAAAACTTAGATGGAATATTAGTAGCTCCGGGATTTGGGTGGAGGGGCATAGAAGGAAAAATAGCTGCTATTAAGTATGCACGAGAAAACAAAGTACCCTTTTTTGGGATTTGTTTGGGTATGCAAATGGCCGTCATAGAATTCGCACGCAATGTACTAGGCTATAAAAAAGCACACAGTATAGAGATGGATGAAAAAACCCCTCACCCGGTTATAGACATGATGGACGAACAAAAAAATGTTACTCACAAAGGCGGTACTATGCGATTGGGTAGCTACGTTTGTGTAATTGAAAAGAACACCAAAGCATACAATATATATGGCAAAAGTAAGATACAAGAGCGACACCGACATCGTTATGAGTTCAACAACAAGTACAAAGTAGAGTTTGAAAAAAAAGGTATGGTATTCAGTGGAACAAACCCCGAAACGCAATTGGCTGAAATAATCGAATTGCCCTCGCACCCTTGGTTTGTAGCGGTACAGTATCACCCTGAGTACAAAAGCACGGTCGAAAATCCGCATCCAATTTTTGTTAAATTCGTAAAAGCAGCAATCGATTACGCTGAAAAAAATAATAAATAATTAGATTTAATTGGCATTAGTATCGTAGCGAGGTGCTTTGATGCAAAGATACATTTAACGTATATTTGCAAATAAATTTTTAAAAAAAATGTTCGACAAGAATACGCTCATTGGCATGGGATTGATACTGGTTTTGCTCTTTGGATATACCTATTACACTCAACCCACTAAAGAAGAAATAGCAGCATCTCAGCACAAAAAAGATTCGATAACTATGTTGAAAAAAAACATAGCAATTATCGATAGTCTTAAACTCATTACACCCAAAGATACAGTTGGTACAACTGCCAACAAAACCAACTACAACGGGCTTTTTAATGGGACTGTTGCCGACGAAAAATTTGTGTTAGAAAACGACCTTATCAGCATATCTTTAAACAGCAAAGGCGGGCATCCTACCGCTGTACTGCTCAAAGAATATAAAACATCAAAAGGATTTCCATTTCAAATTCTTAATAACAAAAATGATTATTGGGAGTTAGAATTTAATGCAACTGATCAGACGATTAATACCAAAAATATATATTTTCAAAAAATAGAATCTACCCCAACAAGCCTACTACTGCGTGCTTATGCAGATAGTCAAAAAACAAAATACATACAATATAAGTATAATTTAAAGCCAAATAATTATTTAGTTGATTTTGAAATTACACTTGAGAAAATGGAAGAGTTGATACCTAGGCAAGCAGGTTATTTTAACTTCAATTGGGTGCAAACGCTCCAAGTAGCTGAGCATGATATCAGCATGGAACGCACTAATAGCACCATATATTTCAAGGAAGAAGAGGTAGATTATCTGAGTGAAACGAAAAACGAAGTAAGCACTGAACTTCGCAATGCAAGTTGGCTGTCATACAAGCAACAATTTTTTAATAATACGTTGATCAATAAGTCGGGGTTTGAAGAAGGAAAGACAAGCCTAGGCTACATCACAGACGATACCACTTACTTGAAAAAGTGCGAGTCAAAATTAGTAATGCGCTATGACAATGCAGCTACTGCTAGCTACCCGATGCAATGGTACATAGGCCCCAATAATTATAAAGAATTGAAGCTGATGGGCATAGAATTGCAGCGAATACTCCCCTTTGGTTGGGGTATTTTTGGCTGGTGCAATAAATATTTTATTCTTCCCTTATTTAGTTTTTTGCAAAATATTTTCAGCAGTTATGGTTTGATTATCTTAATGCTAACCATAATTATTAAATTAATAACGTTCCCTTTGACCTACAAAAGCTACGTGGCCTCTGCTAAGATGAAGTTGCTCAAACCAGAAATAGACAAGCTAAAAGCAAGATACAAAGACGACCCGCAAACACTACAAATGGAGCAGATGAAAGTACAGAGTAAAAGTGGAGTTAATCCCTTAGGAGGCTGCCTACCTCAACTAGTGCAAATGCCCGTATGGATAGCCCTGTATCGTTTTTTTCCGGCCTCTATTGAGTTTCGGCAGCAGCCGTTTTTGTGGGCTTCCGATCTTTCTAATTTCGATAGTATTTTTCAAATAGCAGGGTATCATATTAGTTTGTTTTGTGTTCTGTTTTGTATCAGCCAATTGTTGATGACGTGGTACATGACCAAAACCACCGACATTCCTGATCAGATGAAATACATGCAATATTTCTTTCCGTTCATGATGTTTTTCTTTTTGAATAGCACGTCCGCCGGGCTCAATTGGTATTTATTTGCGGGCAATATAGTTACATTTATCTTGCAATATGTGTCGCTCAATTACATAATCGACACTACAAAACTGCAAAATCAAATGGAAGAAAATAAAAAGAAGCCAGCTAAAAAATCGCTTTTTCAACAGAAAATGGAAGAAGCAGTCAAACAGCGTCAAAGCCAATCAAAAAAATAAATTCGCTAGATAGTAACTATGTCAAAAACAAAACTGTTTATAGTTACTACCTACTTCACACCCACGGTATCGGTAGCTAGCGGTCGTATGCTTGCTTTTGCTAAATATTTGAACAAGTCTTATTTTGATGTTATTGTTATAACCTTAGGCAATAGCAAAAAGAAAGAGTGTGTGCAAGGGGTGGGTATGGTTGAATATATTGAAAATAATCTTTTGATTAAGGCGGCTAATTTTGATAAAAAGACAAATTATTTTTTGCATAAATTGAAGGTGCTATGGAATGTTTTTTTGCGAAATGTTGGGCATAATCATCTAGGAGATTGGCAAAAAAAAGCCTGTAATTTTCTCGAAAATGAATTGTTGCAAAACCCTGACAGTATTGTTATAACTAGTTTTTCGCCAGATTCTCCACATGTAATTGCTATTTTATTAAAAGAAAAAAAAATACCATTTTATTGGGTAGCTGATTTTAGAGATGAAATGTCAAACAATCCATTCTTGGCTTCTAATCAATTAAGAAATCGGTATATAAAAATCGAATCTAAAATTAAAAGGTATGCCGATGTTACCTCAACAGTCAGCAAACCATTAAGTGAAAATTGCGAAAAACTATTTACTAAAACTTGCTTAGAAATTCGCAATGGTTTCGATTTTAATCAAAACATTGAGCGAATTAAAAACCCACTATTTACTATAAATTTTGTAGGCACATTTTATGGTAAAATCAAGCCAGATGTTTTTTTTAAAGCACTTATTAACGTACTGCCTCATATTGATAATTTAAAAATAAATTTATTTGGACGTTGCTCTAACATACTAGTTCCCAAGGCTTTAAAAGATATTGTAGTCTTTCAAGGGGTTGTAGATTCGGCTACATCTTATGCGGCAATGCAAGAAGCAGATGTTTTATTATTGATTTTAAACAAAAATAAAAATTACAAAGGGGTATATTCAACTAAAATATTCGAATATTTAGGCAGCGGCAGGCACGTGCTCGCTTGCATAGACAAAACCGACGTGGCCAATACGCTATTAGTAAGCTGCAATGCAGGCTATATAGCCGATTGCGACGATGTGCTAGATATCCAAAATGCCATATTGACTTGTTATAATGATTGGAAAAACGATACGATGCTTGATTTGAATTATGATGCCATTTCAAAACTACATCGGCACTATGAGGTCAACAAACTCAATGATTTTCTAATCTCAAAGTTGAAAACGCGATGAAAAAATATGTATTAATAGGCGATGCAAATAGCGTTCATTTCCAAAAATGGGTGAATGCTTTACTGCCTCACTATCGGGTTAGTATAATTTCAGTAACTAAAATTATCGATTTTAATTTGTACCCAAATATAGAGATTTGGTCACTCGGCATCATCGGTAATTTTAAATTAATTAACTTGATGCTTTTTATAAGATTGGGCAACATTATCAATAAAATAAAACCTAATTTTATTCATGTTCATTACCTAAGTAGTTACGGTATTTTGTTGTATTTTACGTTGTTTTTTTTCAGATTCAGAACTGCTAAAGTCATTGCAACGGCTTGGGGCAGTGATGTTTTGATAGCTATGCGGCATACTTTTTTTATTCGTTATTTTGTAAAAAAGTTAGTACATAAATCGGATTTTATCACTACAGATGCGTTAATAGTAAAAGAATATTTACAAAAAATAACATCAAAAAATATACAAAATTTTGTTTTTGGATTACCGTCTATGCCGCCGTTTAATGCAAATAAAAAAGACCTTAATCTATACTTCAGTAATCGAAATTTAAGTTCAAACTACAACATCGATAAAGTAGTTATTCATTTTAATAGTATAGTTAAACAAAATAAAAATGCAAAATTAGTGATTGCAAACAAGGGAGATGAGATGGTTAAGTTGCAAAAATTAGTCGAGCATCTTTCGTTGCAGGAGGCAATCATTTTTGTAGGTTTTTTGAATGCTAATGAGCAGAATCAATATTATCAAAAAGCAGCATTTTATTATTCAATACCCACGAGCGATGCTACTTCGGTTTCTTTGCTAGAGGCTATGGCGCACGGTTGTATGCCGATCGTAAGTGATATTGCCGCTAACAATGAATGGATAACGCACAAACTCAATGGATATTTTATTGAAAATAAATGTGATATAATCTATGACGAAAACTTTGCACTACACAACATAAAAATAATTGAAGAAAAAGCATTATTTTCGAAAATAATACTAACCTACGCAAAACAAATTGAACTCTAAATTATCTTATTTGGTTTACAATAGAATGATGATAAGCCTCTGTGGAGTGGCTTTGGCTATCGTTATAGACAAAAGTTTGATTGTGACGGCTATCGTATTTTTTATTCTTTGTATAGCGAGTAGTTATAAAAAACTATTTCCTGCTTTTGAAAATTCATACAAAATACTATTTACTTTTTTACCTTTTTATATTGTCAGTGGCTTGAGCCTATGGCAGACGAGCTCAACGCATGAGGGCATGTTTGATTTGGAGGTTAAATTCAGCCTTATGCTATTCCCTATTCTATTTTTTTTTTTAAATTCTAAAAAAATAAATTATAAACTTATACACACTACATTCATAATAGGTTGTGCGACGTATCTCTTATTTTGCATTACTTGTGCAGGGTATCACTACATTTCAACCGATGACAACTCTCATTTTTTTTATGCTAGTTTGACGAAATTTCACCCAAGTTATTACGCAATGTATATATGTTTTGCGTTTGGGGCAATGTGGTTGTTAGATATTTTTAAAATATTCCTCAAAATCGCACTCTCTGTTTTGATGTTGCTAGCTTTGGTACTGCTGAGCTCTAAATCTGGAATTTTATCAATTGTGCTGCTTTTGTTATTTTTGTTGTATCATTTTGTAGTTGGCAAAAATCAAAAATTTACATATTGTATTGTAGGTCTTTTGCTTATTTTTTTTGGATTAATGGTAACTTTCAAATCAAGCGTATCACGCATCAATCAAGCCCTAACGGCTGTAACTACCCATGATTCGCAACCTGCAAAAATGGAGAGTACTAGCGTTCGATTAGCGTTATGGAAATATTGTTGTATGTCCATAAAAAGTGATTTTTGGAAAGGAGTGGGTGCGGGCGATGTGAATATGATTATAAATAAAAAACTAAATGACGGTGGTGTGCATCTGCCCAATCAACTCAACTGTCATAACCAATATTTTCAAGTGTTTTGTGGGTTAGGTTTGGTAGGGTTTATAAGTTTCATGGTGCCCTTTATATATTTTTTGTTTGTATATTATCAAAATGGCAACACACTCAGTTTCGTATTTATTTTATTAATTGGGTTTAATTTTTTATTTGAGTCTATGTTAGAAACTCAGGCTGGAGTGGTGTTTACGGCTTTTTTTATGAGTCTTTTTTTTCATGAATATCAACAAGCAAGAAGGTGAATATTTTAGTACTAACACAACACTTTCCGCCTGAGAAAGGGGCAGCACAAAATCGCTTGTATGAATTGGCTGTTTTTTTAGGGAACAACAAACACACTGTACATGTGCATACGGCATTTCCTCATTATCCTGAAATGCAGATATATAGAGGGTTTGCAGGAAAATTATGGAGCGATGAAGGAGTACAAGGCGTGTTTACGTTATCTCGTTCTTATATCTACGTAAGCAAGTCGCGCACTATTTTTTCCAGAATATTGAATTATTTTTCATTTGTATTTAGTAGTATTTTTTTTTCGTTTAAGTTTATCAATACTAAATTTGATTTCGTGATAGTAGAAAGCCCACCACTGTTTTTAGCGATTACGGCATTGTATTATAAATGGTTTTTTAAAGCAAAATTAATATCAAACATTAGTGATTTATGGCCCGAAAGTGCCGAGAAGATGGGAGTTATTAAAAATAAATTACTTCTAGGAATAGCTTCAACTCTTGAAGCAAAATTATACAACTCCTCCATATTATTGCTAGGTCAAACTAAGGGCATATGCAACTCAATAATCAATCGCTTTCCCACTGCTAAAATATTGTGGATGCCTAATGGAGCAGACTTTCAAGCCATTGATACGGTACAACCTAATATAGAATTTAGAAAAAAATACCATCTCAAAGCAACTGATTTTGTAGTTTTTTATGGTGGATTGTTAGGCTTGGCGTATGATTTTATTACCTTATTGAGCACCATTAAATTATTAAAAGAATACACCGATATTGTGTTTATAATTGCAGGTGACGGGCCACAGAAAGATATGATTTTGAAGTTTAAAAATGAGCATCAGCTCCCTGCTTTGATACTGCTTGATATGATGCAGCGCGATGCCTTGATTGGAATAATCAAATCAATAGATTGTTCAGTGATTCCGATGTTCAATGCTTCTTTTTTTGAAGGTACGATTCCAACTAAGATTTTTGATGTGCTAGCCTGCCAAAAGCCTATTATTCTAGGGTTGAATGGCGAAGCCAAAGAACTGTTTATTGATAAAGCTGAGGCAGGTTTGTATTATACACCTGAAAATGGTAATGAATTGAAGGCGGCGATTTTAGAATTATACCATTCTAAACAAATGTGTGAAGCATATGGTAGGAGCGGTTTTGAGTATGTGAAATCAAATTTTGATAGGCAAGTAATCATGCAACAACTCTTGCCATATCTTTGTTAATACTTAATTGGTGACTACTTAAATGCTGTTGCTAGTTTTTATCAATAAATAAATCAATAAATAACCAGGATTCAAGTTGTAAATGCAACTTTTTGATTAAAAATTTTGTTAGGTGCTTCAAAGTTAAATCTTTTTCTTGGTCTATCGTTTAGTTGA
>JAYVJZ010000050.1:0-6215 GCA_043768865.1 Sphingobacteriales bacterium | reverse complement strand
TAACAACATAAAAATTAACAACATGAAAAAAGTTCTTTTCTTCTTCGCAGTTGCAGGTGCATTCACTTTCGCTTCTTGCTCTGAAACAAAACAAGCTGCTGAAAACGCTGCAGGCTCAACTGAAAAAATGGCAACTGATGCTGCTGCTAAGGTAGGTGAAACTGCTGGTGCTGCTACTAACGCTGCTGCTGGTGCTGCTGCTGGTGCAGTAAATGCTGCTGGTACTGCTGCTGCTGGTGCGGTTAACGCTGCTGGTACTGCTGCTACTAACGCTGCTGCTGGTGCTACTAACGCTGCTGCTGGTGCAGTAAACGCTGCTGGCAACAAGGCTGCTGAAGCCGTTAATGCTGGTGCTACTAAGGCTGCTGAAGCAGTAAATGCTGCTGGTGCTAAAGCCGCTGACGCTGCAAAAGCTGCTACAGCTCCTGCCAAAGCACACTAAATAAGTAAGATTGTAAATGTATGTTTCATACAATAACAATTATTATAAAAAACTCCAACTTTTTAGTTGGAGTTTTTTTTTGTTTACTTTCGATATATAATTAACATTCTTATTTAGAAAGCAACTTTGTATATTTGTAAAATGTCAATAGTAGTATCAAATCTAAGTAAAAATTATACCACACAAATAGCTGTTGATGCTATAAGTTTTGAAATAAAAAAAGGTGAAATAGTAGGATTTTTAGGACCTAATGGAGCAGGCAAAAGTACTACGATGAAAATGCTAACTTGTTTTCTACCACCCACCTCTGGCGACGCCACTATCAACGGTTTTTCCATACTCACTCAAGCAGATGATGTGCGAAAAAGTATCGGGTATTTGCCCGAGCACAATCCACTTTATTTAGATATGTATTGTAGAGAATATCTACAGTTTTGTGGGCAATTATTTAATTTGAATACTATCAATAAACAAGTAGAAGATATAATAGAACTTGTAGGGCTTACACAAGAACGAAAGAAAAAAATAGGACAGCTGAGCAAGGGATACCGACAACGTATTGGCTTGGCACAAGCGCTACTGCATCAACCTAGTGTGTTGATTTTAGATGAACCTACGAGCGGTCTCGATCCTAATCAGTTGCACGAAATAAGAGAAGTTATAAAGCAAATAGGGAAAGAGAAAACAGTATTGCTAAGCACGCACATTATGCAAGAGGTAGAGGCTATTTGCGATAGGATCATCATTATAAATCATGGCAAAATAGTGGCTGACAGTCAAGTGAGTGTGTTGAAACAGAAAAATAAAATGCAGGAGCATAGAGTATTTGAAGTGAGTTGGTTGGAGCAGGTAGATGCAAATAAATTAAATGAATTGAAAGATGTTTTTATTGAAAAAAATACAAGCTCTGCGTACCTTATAATAAGCAAAAACAACAAAGATTTACGACCATTATTGTTCGATTGGAGCGTAAAAAACAACTACACCCTTGTCAGTATGCAAGAGCAAAACACAGACCTAGAGAGCGTTTTCAAACAATTAACTAAATAAGATATATTATTCTAAACGCAACTAAACGTATCCAAATTAAACCAAATTAAACCAAATTAAACTAAATTAAATTACAATGCAACCTCCCCAAAAAAGTAATAATCTCGCAATTTTCATAATAGGTGCACTTTTTTTTATTTTTGGATTTATTACGTGGGCTAATGGCACGTTGATTCCGTATTTAAAAATAGCGTGTGAATTACAATCAAATACGATGGCATTTTTAGTAACGTTTGCATTTTTTATTGCCTATGGCATAATGGCTATTCCCTCGTCTTATATTTTAAAATCAACAGGCTACAAACGTGGAATGAGTATAGGTTTAGGCATTATGGCTCTAGGTGCATTGGTTTTTGTGCCTGCCGCTTATAGTAGAAACTTTTATTTGTTTCTAGTGGGTTTATTCGTAATAGCCACTGGATTAACATTGCTTCAAACTGCCTCTAACCCTTATGTAACTGTACTCGGGCCGCTAAACAGTGCCGCTAAACGTATCAGCATTATGGGTGTTTGTAACAAGGTAGCGGGCATCTTGGCTGGATTAATATTAGGGGCAATAGTGCTCAAAGACGCAGATGCGTTGTCTATTAAATTAAAAACGCTTGATGCTGCGGCTAAAGCAATAGAACTCGACGCCCTTGCACAGCGAGTGGTAGTGCCTTATATTATAATTTCAATGTCATTTGCAGCATTAGCTGTGGCGCTACATTTTATGAATTTGCCCGAAATAACAGATAACAATGAAAGTGAAAATACAATCGATGACCCACGTACTTCTATTACTCAATTTCCTTATTTGTTGCTCGGCGCTCTTGCAATTTTTATGTACGTTGGCGTTGAGGTATTGAGTTATGATACAATTGTAAACCTAGGAACGTTTTTAAAAATACCCTTAGACGACGCAAAATATTTTGCCTCTTTTACGGGTACATTTATGCTCATAGGATATTTCGTTGGTATAGTTGCAATACCAAAATATATATCACAAGAGCATGCTTTACTTGTTTGTACACTACTTGGTATGCTATTGACAGTTGTTATTTTACTAACCAATGGAAGTGTAGCAGTGATTGCATTAGCTGCTTGTGGCATTGCAAATTCATTGTTGTGGCCGGTTATATGGCCTTTGTCAATCGAAAAACTTGGTAAATTTACTAAAATCGGTGCAGCACTTTTGATTGTCGGTATAACAGGCGGAGCGCTGATTCCGCCTTTGTATGGACTGATTTCTGATAGTGGTTTGGGTAACAAAGATGCCTATATTATAATGCTACCATGCTATTTATATATATTGTGGTTCGGCTTGCGAGGGCATAAAATTGGAAAAAAGCATTTTTAAAATCCAACAAATTGTTTGTAATAATTGCTATATTCAAGAACTTAAAAAAAGCTATTGTCAATAGTAACTAATAATCGTGTCGCAGCATTCGATACGCCTTATTATCGACATGAAGTTTTTGTTTTAAATGGTTTATTTTTTGATTATTGGATTAATTAATTGAACAGCTCCGCGCATATCTTTCAATACCAAATAGTAGATACCGCTACTCAATGAAGTTGTGTTTATACTAGTGTTTGCAATAATATCTTTTGACATTATTAATTGCCCTATAGCGTCGTATAGTTGCATATAGTTTGTTTCATTTGTGTTTGTGTTAATCGTAATACTATTTAAAAACGGGTTAGGATGAATACTAAACGGACTATTGACCGTTTGCATTCCCACCAAATTGCTTATTGTAATAACAGCAGAGGAGGCTACACAACCTGAACTGTCTATGATTTGCAAAGAATAATCGCCGATTGTAGTAGGAATATAAATAGACGAAGTGGCACCTGCTATTGGGGTTGCATTTATAAACCACTGATAGCTTCCCGTTGCAGCAGTGCTCAATTGAGCATTATCATACGTTACAATCGGCACTGTGGCTGCATCATATACGAGTTGCTCAAATGTAGCAGTTACTGAGCATAGTGCATCATTCCATTCGACATCATAGCTTGATGTAGCCGTAGGTGCTACGTTGGTTTGATTAGCTGTAGCACCGTTTGACCAGCTATAACTGCCCGTCGTTATTGGAGTTGCGGTCAAATCGACCGCTATCGATGGGCAACTAGGATTTTGATTGCTCGTAATATTGATTGTAGGAGGTGGTGCAACAAAAATAGTAATTGTTTGTGACGCTCCGCAAACTCCTACCAACGTCGATAATGTGAACGTAGTGGATGTAGTTGGAGTAGCAATAACCTCAAAGGCTGATGTCGGACTTGCGGGAGTTATCAAAGAAGACGGCGACCAAGTGAGTGTTCCTGCTGTGCCTGTTGAGAATAAACTACAACTTTGACCCAAACATACAGAGTCGTTAGAGGATATTAGGGCGACAGTGGGATTGTTGATAGTTAAAACAATAGTTGCATTCGCACTACAGCCTGCGCTGTTTGTGGCTGTTACAGTATAATTGAGGGGCGACGAAGGGGTACAAATTATGCTCGATGCAGTTGAGCTAAAGCCTGGGGCAGTCCACAAATAACTGCCACCAAGTCCTGCACCGTTAGCCGTTAAAGTTATACTTGAGATGCCAGAGCAAAAATATGCACTCGTCGCGCTTATACTAGCTATTGGATTGCTACCTATGCTTGTAGAATATGTCTGTATATCGCTGCCACAGCCATTCGTTGCCACTAAACTTACAGATTTAGTACCCGCTGAGCTATACAAAAAAGTTGGATTAATAGCTGCCGAACTACTCGGCGACCCACCTCCACTTGTCCAATTGTAAGTGCTTGCAAAAGTTGAGGTATTGGTAATCGAAATAGGCTCTCCTATACAAAATGTCCCGGTTGGAAACGAAAAATTACTATTTGGTAAATTACCGATTTTTGGATAAATATGATGTGCAATATTTATTGAAATAGAAGAAGCCATATTCACCCAATTGCCTAAGTTGTTTTGCTCCCAAGCTGTTGCACCTGCTGAGGTAAGCACCCCATCTGCTGATGATAATATAGAAATACTATCACTGCCCGAAGTGCTTGGATATAATAATTGTACCCCGGCATAAAACGGACCATTGATAGCTATAGGTGAGGCAAATGTGGTTGTGTAACGATAAAACCCACTGAACAAAGAATCATTAATATTGTCAATGAGTACATTTTTTGAACCTAATAGCGTGCCTGGCGTTCCTCCCAAACCATCGTTATCCCAAACAGAATATTTAATAAATGCTGCACTAGATGTGCTTTGTGCTTTGTGAAAAAATATTCGTAATGAATACAACGAAGTAGGAGCATTTGTATAATTAAAATAATCTGCTTTTGCTTTGTCGCCAAATGCATTATGCCCAGAAATAAATCCTAATGTCCCAAAAAAATTAAAAAAAGAAAGCGAAGTGGGTTCTACATTGCTAATCGTTTGACACAACGCGGGCGCACATGTAGATACAGTAACAAAGTTGGTGTAGGTCTGAGCGTCGCTGCCAAAAGCATTGAAAGCAGTAAGTGTAACGGTATATGTGCCGGGTATGTTGTAAACAATAGTTGGATTAGAAGCGGTTGAGGTGCTTGGCGTGCCTCCTGCAAAAGTCCAATTGTAAGAAGTAGCAAAACTAGACGTGTTGTTAAAATAAATATTGTTGCCTGCGCAAATAGCCGTACCGGCAGCGGTAAAATCTGTGATAGGCATCGAAGTAGTTGGCGAACAGCGGTCTGAGCTAATCAACGAAGCTCTCGGCCCAAGTAGGGCGGACAACATTCTTGTTTTTTGACCTTGCGTAAACATATTCGTACAAGCATCGAAAGTGTAATCCATATAATTCATAAACATTGCCCCGCTCGAACTACTACACGATGCCCCCACACCTGCTATAAGTGGAAACGACGGACAGCCTGTGTTGTTGTTTAATTGAAGTGGAGTGTCGCTGACGCCATCATCGGCGCCACAGGCACTCTCATCGCCCCATATATGATTAAGATTAAAAAAATGGCCCATTTCATGTACACAAGTTCTCCCTTCGTTGCTCGGAGACGCTACTGTACCTAGTGTTCCAAAGGCATCGTGTCCTATTACAATACCATCTATGTCGGGAGGTGGATAAGGTAAATAAGCATAGCCATTCACGGTTTCGGAAGCATTTAACCGCACTACCCAAATATTTATATACAACTCTCTATTCCAAATAGTAGTCGGTTTCAACGTGGTTTCTATTTGTGATTGCACCCAATTGGGTTGCGATGTCGTAATCCTGTTTATACCATTGGTTGGAGAATTATCAGGCTTGCGTTGCGCCAAACAGAATTCAATTTCAACATCGGCAGCAATGCTCGCAAACACAGCGGGAGTGCTACTCGCATCGGCATTCAAACGCCTAAAATCGATATTTAATTTCTCTATTTGTGAAAATACTTGGGCATCGCTTATGTTTTCGCCCGTGCCTATTGCATCGCCATTGCTCACTACGTGCACCACCACGGGTAGCGTATATACCACCGAAGCAGCCTTCTTTTCGGTGTGTATTTTGTCTTCTTTTTCAGTAAGTAAAAGATAATTTTTATGGTATTTATTATGTACATACAGCTTTGCTTCTACATGGCCACAATGCTTATCTGCATTGGCATTTGGTAGTTTTTTTTCAGATAAATCTGCATTAATAGTTGTTTGCTTTACGTATTGGCAATAACTAACCCTACCACAAAATATAAAAATAAGTAAGAATACTAAAGT
>JAYVJZ010000049.1:0-15162 GCA_043768865.1 Sphingobacteriales bacterium | reverse complement strand
GCTTAACCCTATCCGCAAGCCCGTATATGAACCCGGTCCAATACTAACAGCTATAGCACTTAGTTGATTGAATTGCAATTGGCATAGGTTCAGGCATTGTTCAATGAGGGGGTGCAAATCGCTCGCATGGCTTTCCGTATAAGCTATGCTACATTGCTGCACACTCAGGTTGTCAGTTATGATAGCAACAGAGCAGATGTGCGTTGAGGTTTCAATAGCGAGTATATTCGGCATTGCGTTTAGTATTGATGGACGGTAGAATGATTTAAAATTTGATTGGCATTGAGAGCAACGCCCCGCCTCGGTTTATATCTATTTTGGTGGTATCCCCTTTGTTGAACTTAGCCAATGCTCGCATATACGTTTGCATATCGGCTACTGCTATTTCGCCTAATTTTATTACGATATCGCCTTTGGCTAAACCCGCAATCTGAGCGGGTTTGCCCTCGCTTACGCCATCTATTCGCATACCTATTCCATCGTAGAGGTAGTCAGGCATTACCCCGAGCGTTACGGTAAACTTTGGGGCATTTTCATTTTTTTCTTCTTTTGTTTTAGTGAATGTAAGACGCTGCTGTGAACTAACCTTTATAATCGTTTGTAGTATAATATTGCCCACGCTAATCATTCCTTTATAATTAATCTTCTCGGCGTCGTCGCTAGGCTTGTGATAATCTTCATGTGCGCCAGTAAAAAAATGCAACACGGGTATGTCTTGCAAATAAAACGAAGTATGATCACTCGGTCCGATGCCCGATTCGCCAAATACATACTTGACGCTATCTACTTCGATGCCCGCTACTATTGCTTTTAGGTTGGGGGAAGTGCCAACCCCATTCACAGCCAATGTGTTGTTTTTTAATCGACCGACCATGTCCATGTTTATCATCAAGTTGATATTGCTATTGCTGATGACGGGGTGTTTGGCTAGGTAGTTAGAGCCAAGTAGGCCGACCTCTTCGCCACTGAAGGCTACAAACATATAATTGTAGTTTGAGTTTTTGTGTTGTTGCAGTGCTTGCGCAAGTTCCAACAACATCGCTATGCCTGAGGCATTGTCGTCAGCACCGTTGTGTATCGGTAAGTCAGAGCCTGCGTACAGCGAACCACCGCTTTCGCCATGCCCGAGGTGGTCATAGTGAGCTCCTATGAGTAGGGTGTTCGGTTGATTGTTATCGATGAATGCAATGACATTTTTGCCTATTGAACGTTGTAGCGTACTATCAGATTCGTTGGCGTGTGGGTTGCCGTTTTTGTTTTTAAATTCAAACGGAAATAAATAATCTGCATTGTTAGGCAGCTTGCTTAACCCTAGTGTTTGGTACTGTGTAGCGATATAAGCGGCTGCTAGGTCAGCCCCTGCGGTGCCGGTGTTACGACCTTCGAGTCGGTCGCTTGCAAGTACGGCAATATGCTGAACAAAACGTGGCAAGGCAGTGTTGTCAATGGTTTGAGCGGTTGTATGAGCAGCTGAAAACGCAAGAAAACAAGAAGCAATTATTTTTTGGTACATTTTTTTTAAACTGAATTTAAATAAGAATATAATTTTTCAATCTCGGGATTTTTAGTTTGCAAAATTCCATCTTTTGAGCAAATATAAATAAAATGTAGCTTTATAATCTATGAAATAAACGTATAACCTGCCTTCGTTTTTTTTATTAAAGTAAGGAGCGTCGATTGTAGTCATATTGGGGTATTTTCATTGAGCGACTTTACTGTTTATTTATAACAGCGTTGAGAGCAGGTACCACCTTAACATACCCACGCAAATCGTAACGATACAGGAGATTTTTAGGCGACCTCCTTCAAAAATCTAACATTCCTAAAAGCTAAAATCAGACGATAGACTAAATGTAACACTTACAAAAAAATAGGTCTTATAAATAGCAAAAAAGTTGCAAGTTTGTGTATATTTACCAAATAATAACAAGTATAAAAATAGCAAGTATTGAATATGGTATGGCAACATTTAGTGAATTCTAAAAGAGGAAAGAAAAAAGAAAGGGTATAACCAAAGTAAATTTGGACAGCCTTTTGGAATAATAATGACTGAAATTTCAAAGATTGTAAACGGACATAAAAAGTTCCTATTTGCAAGTCTTGTAGTTCTATCTGATTTTTTAATTATTGATTATTTTGAACTAAAAAATAGGAACGTAGCCTATAAATTGATTGAAAAAGTTCATAAATACGAATCTACATACGATGTATTTATCGTTGCAGAAAGTCAATCGAAATATTTGAAGAACAAGAATATTAAACAAGGTAAAATTTAATTCTAATGAATGATAAAAACTTCATAAATAAATTAGGATTTACACCTAAAGAAAATGCAGTAGGCATTTTCCAAAAAAAATACAATAGCTACGCTATTGAGATTGACATAGATAAATCAACTTTTAATTTTGGAAGTAAAATAAAATTTGGCGACACATATAATAACATTCAAAATATTGTTAAACCTGAAGATTGGGTTGTTTTAGAATGTGTAGATAGACTTTTAAAACAAGGTTATCAACCCCAAAATATTATACTAGAAAAATCGTGGAAAACAGGACACGGAACTAGTGGTCGATTAGACATTCTTGTTACTAACGAAAGAGGTGTAGCTTACCTTATGATAGAATGCAAAACTTGGGGAGCAGAGTTTGAAAAAGAATTAAAAAACTTAGAGAAAAACGGAGGACAACTTTTTACTTACTTTCAACAAGACAAAGATGCAGATATTTTAATGCTCTATTCCTCTCAACTTGAAGGAAATGGGATTGAATTTAAAAATGTAATAATAAAAATAGAAGATGACTACCGACAAGCAGGCAATGTAAAAGACTTTTTTGAACGTTGGAACAAACTGCCTAAAACAAATGGTATTTTTGATAGTTGGGTAACGCCCTATCAATTTAAAAGTAAAGCACTTTCAAAAAGAGTTTTAAAAGAATTAAAACAAGAAGACAGCAGTTTTATTTTCAATCGTTTTTTAGAAATTTTGAGGCATAATGTTGTTTCGGACAAGCCAAATGCTTTTAATAAAATATTTACACTTTTCCTTTGTAAAATAGTTGATGAAAATAGAAATGAAGACGAACAATTACATTTCCAATGGCTTGATGGCGAGGATAATCACATTTCATTTCAAAAAAGGATGACAGACCTTTACAATAGAGGAATGCTTGAACTTTTGGAAAAGAAAGTAACAGATGTAAGCGACAGTGAATTTGATAAGCAATTTTTACAAGTAGAGGCACAATATAAAGATAAATTCAAAGAAATATTAACCGAAATTAGACTTAAAAAAAATAATGAGTTTGCTATAAAAGAAGTGTATGACGATGCTTCTTTTGAAGAAAATGCAAAGGTTGTAAAAGAAGTTGTTGAACTACTTCAAGTGTATCAAATTCGTTATAATTATCGTCAACAATTTTTAAGCGATTTTTTTGAATTACTCTTAACCACAGGCTTAAAGCAAGAATCTGGGCAGTTTTTTACGCCAGTTCCTATTGCTCGTTTTATTATTAAAAGTTTACCCTTACAAGAAATTACAGCACAGAAAATAGAACAAGGAAATAAAAATGATTTATTGCCTACCATAATTGATTATGCAGCAGGAAGTGGGCATTTTATAACTGAATCAATGGAAGAAGTCCAAAATTACATTGACAGTTTATATGAAAACACCTTTAACCCTACAACAAAAAGAGCAATAAAAAAATGGAAAGAAGACCAATTCGATTGGGCTGAACAATATGTTTATGGTATTGAAAAAGATTATAGATTAGTAAAAACTGCAAAAGTAAGTTGTTATTTACACGGTGATGGTTTGGCAAATATAATACACGGTGATGGCTTGGGAGATTTTGCAACTTCAAAAGAGTTTAAAGATTTATTAAAAGAAACCGATAAAACGTATTCACAAGACAACAAATAATTTGATGTCATTATTTCTAATCCACCTTATTCCGTTTCGGCTTTTAAAGGATTAATGGATGAAGAAAAATCTAAGTTAGCATTTGATTTATATAGTAGATTAACCGACCAAAGTTCTGAAATAGAATGTTTGTTTATTGAACGTACTAAGCAATTACTTAAAGATGGCGGTGTAGCAGGAATAATTTTGCCTAGTAGTATATTAAGCAATACAGGTATTTATACTCAAACAAGAGAAATACTCTTTAAGCACTTTGAAATTTTAGGCATTGCTGAATTAGGCTCTAATACTTTTATGGCAACAGGTACAAATACTGTAACCTTGTTTTTAAGACGTAGAAATAATGCAGATGCTATAAATATTGCAGGAGCTATAAAAAAGGTATTTGTAAGCCTACAAGATATAACTATAAACGGCATTGAAAAACCAACAAAAAAGTATGTAGCCCACGTTTGGGATAGTATTTCTTTTGAAGATTATAAAACTTTATTACAAAAAGCACCAAATGAAAACATAAAGCAAAATGAAATTTATAAAGAATACAAAAAGAAAATAAAAGCGAATAATGAACAAGAACTTTGGACGAATATTTTAGCCATTGAGCAAGACAAAATACTTTATTTTATATTAGCTTTTCCTCAGAAATTGGTTTTAGTAAAAACAGGAGAAAAAGATGCAGAAAAACGCTTTTTAGGCTATGAATTTAGCAATCGAAGAGGTAGTGAAGGAATACATGCCATACAAAGAAGCAAAAGCATCGATGATTGTACCCAATTGTATGATGTTAATAGTTTCACCAACTCAGAGAAAGCAAGCTATTATATCTACAAAGCATTCTTAGGCGAGTATGATTTAGAACTTCCTGAAAATTTAAACCAAAACATAAGCTACCACAACTTAGTAGATATGTTTACTTTTGAACGTGTGGACTTTGAAAAAAGTATTTCACTATCTGCTAAAAAAAAAGTAAAAATTGAGAGTAAATGGGAATTAAAAAAAATTGAAGAATTTTGTAAGGTGAGTTCAGGAGGTACTCCTTCAAAGAACGAAGCAAAATATTGGGAAAATGTACAGTTCCTTGGCTTAAGTCAGAAGTTTGCAAAGAAATTGAAATATTAAATACAGATTCTTTTATTTCTGAGCAAGGTCTGAAAAACTCAAATGCAAAGTATTTAAATCCCAATACTACTTTAATTGCATTAGTTGGAGCGACAAAAGGAAAAACTGCTTTTTTAAAAATTAAAGCAACAACAAATCAAAATATTGGAGGCATATCATCAAATGATGAAAATATTGTTTTGAATAAATACATTTATTACAATTTAAAAAGAATGTATAATTTAATCATATGTGATTTGGGTCAATATGATATGTTAAATCTTACCCAAATAAAAAATATTAAAATCCCACTTCCACCGCTTGATATTCAGCAAAAAATTGTGTCCGAAATTGAAAAATTTGAAGAACAAGAACAAAGAATAAACAAAGAGATTAAACAACTGCAAGAACAAATTGAAACCAATTTCAAAAACATAAAAGGAAAACAAAAACGATTAGATGAAGTGTGTGAATTAAAGTCAGGTAATTTTGTAAAAGCAAGTGATATAAATAAATTATTTAGTTCAGAACTTTACCCTTGTTATGGTGGCAATGGTTTGAGAGGTTATACGAAAACCCTTACTAACGATGGAACGTTTTCGTTAGTTGGCAGACAAGGAGCATTATGCGGTAATGTTCATTTAGTTTCAGGCAAATTTCATGCTACCGAACATGCTTTAGTAGCATATCCAAAACAGGACATAGATAATATTTGGCTATATTACCAATTGTTATTTATGAACTTGAACCAATATGCAACAGGAACAGCACAACCAGGACTATCAGTAATGAACCTTAACCCAATAGAAATTTCTGTTCCTACAATTGCTGAACAAAAAAAGATAGTATCAGCAATAGAAAAGAAAGAAGTTAAAATAAATGAATTAAAAGAACAAATAGCGGACCTTCCCAAACAGAAGCAAAACATACTAAAAAAATATTTGGAATAAAATCAAAGACCCGATTAGGGACAATCGGCTAACAAAGTTAAGATAAAAGAGGGGTTGTTTTGGCTAAATTTATACATTGTGAATGCTACTCAATATTTATGCTCAATTGAAGATTTGTGCTTCAAAGTCCCCACCATAGCGCAGCCCCTCAACGTTTTAGTAGATTTTATTGACCAACATAATTTAGGATTTATCGTATTTTAAGCATAAGGTGCTTACTTTGGTAGTGGGGTCTTTTAATTGAAGTGAACCCATAATTTTTCTTCATCAAAGATAGCATAAAGTACCACTATTGATAGCGGTTTAGGGATTATGTTGTGGTTTGATTTGGCTACTTGTTGAGGTGATTGTACTTTTGTTGCTTGATTTTAATTGCCAAATAAGATTTAATTTTTGTTTATGAATAGTATTGAAGTGTGTTTGACGCCGGCGTTGATGCCGAATTTTTCGGTGGACAATAAGGTGGTGGTGGTTATAGATGTGCTGCGGGCTACTTCTACTTTTGCAACGGCGCTGCATCATGGGCTGCGGGCTATACAACCTGTGGCGGAGGTAGATAAGGCAAAGCAGTTGGCGGCGGAGGGTATGCTGACGGCGGGTGAGCGAGAGGGCAAGAGGATAGAGGGGCTGGCACATGGCAACTCTCCTACGGAGTATTTAGATGTTTTTTTTAAGGATAAAACGTTGGCGATGACAACTACGAACGGCACAAAATGCATAGCTTTGAGTGTCGGTGCGTTGGCTATTTATACGTGTGCTTTTAATAATTTATCTGCTACTGTTGCGCATTTGGGGACGTTGCATAGTGATATTTTAGTGCTTTGTAGTGGTTGGAAAGACCGTTATAATCAAGAAGATACTTGGTGTGCAGGGGCGATTGTAAAGGGGCTGTTGGGCACGCACACTCCGGATAATGATGCGGCAGATGCGGCGGCTATGTTGTTTGGTTGTGTAGAGAATGAGCTACTCGTGGCGGCTACGCATACGGCTCATTACAAAAGGTTGGTTGGCAATGGCGTGAGCATCAGGGACATCGAATGGTGCTTCAGTATAGATGTGGCACCGGTGGTGATAAGGCTTGAGGGCGAGCTGCTTCGGGTGCTAGGGTAGTGCGGCAGGGGCAATGTTTTGGACTTGCAACCTCCTGAGGTCGGTTGATAGTATAAACTGCTTGCGAGAGTTTTACTTTGGTGGGTAGCGGGTGTTTTATTTGTGTGGATTGGGAGTTCGCATCTTGTCTGTCTTTATTATAAGGGTATTTATTTGTGTTAAGGGGGTTAGTCTAATCGTTCGACGCTGTGGTACTTTGCGTTTATTAAATCGAGAGCTACGAGATAGCCTTTGATGTTGTTTTTGCCGTTGAAGACACAACCTGCATCTATGTTGATACAATTTTGATTTTGTTGTACAATAGTTTCTAATAGCATCGGTGTGTGTCCGTGAATTAAATATCGATTACCTAATTTGGGTTGGTGCCTGTCGAATCCTCTACTCCACATCATAGCTTCTGTGTTTACAAATATATCATTTCGCTCAAAATCAAGTCCTGCGTGGGTGAGTATAAAGTTTTTTTCTATAAAATGGCTTTTTGTACTTTCAAAAAACTGCATATAATTGTGTGGAAGTTCTTTGTATGACGATATTTTAAAGCTTTTGAGTGTTGTTTTGCCGCCGTTTTGAATGAAGATGGCAAAGGCAGAGGGGCTATTGTCAGATTCAATAAAAAGATCTTCGTGATTACCACGAACGCACTTGACAGAGTAGGCATTTCGTTGCAAAGCAAGGATAGTGTCAATGACGCCCTTGCTGTCGGGGCCTCTATCGATGTAATCACCCAAAAAATAAATAAGGTCGTCAATAGTGATGTGTAGTACGTTGAACAGCAGGTGAGTAAGGGTTTTAGCGCAACCGTGTATATCGCCTATGGCAAATATTCTTTTCTTGCTTGATTTCATTTTTGAGTAGTTGTAGTTAAAGTTGAATAAATAAAGGAGCAAATTTAGGACGTCGTTAAGGTCAAAATGAGGGGCTTTGTGGGAGATTTTTTTTTAGAGAATAATTTTTGATTTTAGGAATTGTTATTAAGCACTTGCAACTTAATCTTACTTAACGAATGCGTTGAATGTTTGTTATGGTTTGTACTTCTGGATTATATGATTATTCGGCAATAATGTGGTTTATTTATTTGGTATTAATTTTCACTTAATGTTTTTTGGTTTAAATTCGCATCTTTATTTATTATTCAAAAAAATAAGGAATGCAACGCAGTATCAGTATCGCCTATTTGGGCATCCACAACGCACCTATACACTACCAAGCAAGTCCCGAGACGTTAATTAATGATACGCTAGCAGCCAAGCAGGGCGTGCTTGCTAGCTCAGGGGCTTTGAGTGTAAGAACAGGAAAGTTCACGGGACGTTCGCCTGAGGATAGGTTTATAGTCAAAGATAGCACTACGGAGGAGAACGTAGATTGGGGAAAGGTCAATATTGCCTTTGATACGACAGCCTTTGACGCACTGTTTGCAAAGGTTATAGCTTATTTAGATACTAAAACACTCTACGTGCGTGATGCATTTGCGTGTGCCGATCCTGCTCAACAACTCAAAATACGCACTATAACCGAAACACCTTGGGCGAATCTGTTTGCAAACAACTTATTTATACGTCCTGCGGAGGCAGAATTAGAGGGTTTCACCGCCGATTGGCATATAATAAATGCACCAAGTTTTGAGGCTGATGCAGCCACAGACTGTACGCGTCAGGCTAATTTTGCGATTATCAATTTTACTAAAAAAATAGTATTGATAGGCGGCACAGGCTACACAGGAGAGATTAAAAAAAGTATATTTTCGATATTGAATTATATACTCCCACAAGAGCGTGGAATATTGAGTATGCACTGCTCTGCAAACATAGGTGTATCAGGCGATACAGCACTTTTCTTTGGGCTAAGTGGCACTGGCAAAACAACACTATCAGCCGATCCTAATCGACAATTGATAGGGGACGATGAGCACGGATGGGGCGATGCCGGTGTTTTTAACTTTGAAGGAGGTTGTTATGCAAAGTGTGTTGATCTTACAGAATCCAAAGAACCTCAAATATTCAAGGCAATCAAACGAGGGGCGATGCTTGAGAATATTATGTTTTTAGAAGACGGCAAAACGGTTGATTTTGCGGATATTTCTATCACTGAAAATACTCGTGTTTCCTACCCGATTGAGCATATTGAGAATATTGTAACGCCTTCAGTAGGTGCCTCACCCAAAAATATTTTCTTCCTGACTTGCGATGCTTATGGCGTGCTGCCACCGATTTCAAAGTTATCAACGGCACAGGCTATGTATCATTTTTTAAGTGGGTTTACGGCAAAAGTTGCAGGCACAGAAGTGGGAGTTACAGAGCCTAAGCTAACATTTTCGGCGTGTTTTGGAGCTGTTTTTATGCCGCTGCATCCTACCAAGTATGCCACCCTGTTAGGTAAAAAATTAGATGAAAATGAAGTGAATGTATGGTTGGTCAATACGGGTTGGTCGGGCGGACAGTTTGGTGTAGGTAGTCGCATTCAGTTAAATTATACAAGGGCCCTTATTACGGCTGCATTGTCGGGCTCGCTTACACAAGTTGCGTATGCTAAATTGCCAATTTTTAATTTGGAGTATCCTACGCAATGCGAAGGTGTGCCTAGCGAGATATTAAACCCTAAAAACACCTGGGCTAGTGCTGAAAATTATGACGAAAAATGTATTGAATTAGCACATAAATTCAATGAAAATTTTAAGAAATTTGAAAATTATGCTTCTAAATCAATAGTTGCAGCAGCACCAAGTGTGCTACAAGTTACGTTATAATCGTTTTTGAGGTTGATTTACATTTTATTGTACAAAAAAGTTTCTGTATTTATTACCAAGAACACCTCAAATGTTATATTTTTGCAAATAACATATTTTTTTTTTTAATATTTAAGACAATAATAAACCTAATTATAGATGAAAAAATTTTTCTTTTTCCTGGCGTTCGCGCTATTTCTAACGACTACATTTACTACTAAAGTAGCTGCACAAACGGCTCCTGGAGCGATGTGTATGGACTCAACTACAACCCCGCCAATCACAAATGGAGTGCTAGACTGTGATACCAATTGCATAACTATTGACTTATTGGGCAATGGCGTTTGTAATGGCAATTGGACGTGTGTGCCTGCCGGTATGAGTGCCCCCGATTGCGATTGTAATCCGTTAGATGTTGCAGTTATGGCCTTTGGAGAATTTGACGGCTGTACACTTACATTCCCGGATCAGCAAATGCTAATGGGTTGTACAAAGGTAGGTGCTGTGATTGCTGGGCCTTACACAGGGTCTAATTGCAATGATAACAATTGCTTGACTACAGACGCTTTTGACCCATCTATGTGTATGTGTATGTATGTATTAAATCCAGCCCCAACCTGCAATGACAGTATATGCGGCACTACCGATGTGTTTGATTCGACTACGTGTACTTGCCTTCATATACCCATAGTTCCACCGAGTTGTAATGATAGCTTGTGCAACACTATCGACACTTACAGTACAGCTACGTGTACTTGTTTGCATACGCAGATTACGTCAGCGAGTTGTAATGATAATAATTGCTTAACTACCGATACTTGGGACACAACCCTATGTGCTTGTACATATACTTTAGTTGATTTGCCAATATGCGATGACCTCAATTGTGGAACAGCAGATACATTCAATGTTGTTACCTGCCAATGTGTATTCACAGTCATACCAACCCCAAGCTGCAATGATAATAACTGCTTGACACTAGATTTATACAACACGGTGATTTGTACTTGTACGAATACTCCTATACCAACTCCTAACTGTGATGATTCTGATTGTAGCACGGCTGATGTATATAACCTCGCCACTTGTTCATGTAATTATGCCCCAATCACAAGTCCTAGTGCTTGTGATGATGCGAATTGCGGAACTGTCGATACGTATGACGCAACGCTATGCAAATGTATCAATACGCCTATACCAACCCCAAGCTGCAATGACAACAATTGCACAACTACTGACACTTACAACACCGCTACTTGTGCATGTGTATATACATTAGGGCCGGTTCCTAGCTGCGACGATAATGATTCAACAACTGTAGATTCACTCGTTTTGGCAACGTGTCAATGCTTGAACACACCTAAATTTTCAGGTAGTTCGCTTAATTTTAGCCTCACAGATCCATGTACTTGCAATAATAATGCCTCTGCGGCTGCTACCAACGGTACTTTTTCAGAAACTATATCTGTAAACCCTACTGTGCCTGTACCCCCAGGAACTATGATACGCTGCAATAGCTTAGTAGGTGGCGATGTGGTAGCACCTGTAATGATGTCGGGCAGTGGACCATTTACGCTGACTTTCAACCACGTAGATATGATAGGATATGTAGCTACCAATTTTGAATATTCTCTAAACGGTGGTGCAACATGGACATTAATAACTAACCCTACGACAGGTGCGCCTGCAAGTATATCAAACAAATGTGCTTATCCTAATCCAAGTATCACATCGATAGCGAATTATTGTAATAACAGTAATGCAGTAGTAAACTTGCAAGTAACTGTTCCTAGCAGTGAACCAATATTGAACACGCTAGGTATTCAGTTCAATGGAGTTGGTGTATCTGCCGCTGCACCATGGACTTACACACCAAGCACCGTAGCACCAACAAGTTCAAACACAATATTGTTACAATATCTCGGTACTAATGATAACTTAGGAGGTATATCGCCCGATGGTGGAACTACAGCTGCGTATCCAGGTTGTTTGCAGCCGGTGCTTGTGAGCACAGCAGTATATGCCGCTCCTACTGCAACTTTTGCGACTATCAATGCAGGATGCTCGGGCAGCAACGGTACTTTGTATCTATTGACTGCCGTGAACGCCAATTATGTATATTCTATAAACGGAGCAGTAACAGTGCCAACGCCTGCGGGATTTTTTAACGGATTGCCAGCCGGCAACCATGTGTTATCAATAGTAGATAACACAACGGCAGAGGCTTGTGCAACATTATATCCGTTTACAATCAATACAACAACGCTATGGACGGTTGGCTCAACATCAAGCACCCCAAACTGCGGCACTAATGGTAATGTAGTTGTAAGTGTTGATACCTCTTCGGTGGCAATCACCTACCCTGTAAATGTTAATCTGTGGGACGCTACGGGCACAACCATTCTACAATCAGGAACGATGGCTACCAATGCGGCAGCTTACACTTTTGCTAGTGTGCCAACAGGCAGTTATATTATACAAGTAGTAGATGCAAACGGTTGCAATAAACTCAAAACTATCATTACTGATTGCACTACACTAGCTCCTTGCAATGATACTATCAACACATGTGCTGCAATATTCCCTGGCGTTATATCATTATGTGTACCTGAATGTTATTTTGAAACCGGTGATTCTATAACTAGCATTACCTCGGCGATACATTGTTCAATAGAAATAAAGACAAATAATTGCTTTACATATCAGGCATTGCCGGGCATGTCAGTAGGTTTCGTTGATACTTTGGTAGTTACATTTTGCACAGCAGAAGGCGTTTGCTTTCCTGTAGTATATGCGGTGGAACTAGGCTGTGTGAATCCTCCTTTACCAATTGTAGAGGTAGCTCCTATTTGGGTCAATACACTAGGTACATCAATCACTCAAATCAGTACAATCGGTTCATTAAACAATTGCCTGACCATTCCTGTAAAAGCTATCGATACCGATTCTGCTGAAGTGCTGACATACAGTATTATTCAGCCCTCAAACGGCAGTGCGTGGTACAATGCTTACAACACTGCAATTATATATTGCCCTGCATACAACGCATGTGGCTATGACACTATTCAGTTAATCGTTACAGATAAATTGTTACCTGTACAAAGTGATATTTTAAACGTAATAATTTATACTGAATGTCCTGTTGTGTTGCCACCCGTTTGTAATGATACACTTATTATTTGTATGGGGCCATTCCCTTCATCTACTATCATTTGTCCCGTGTTCTGCAACCTAGGTGGGCTAATAACCTTAGCAGATTCAGTGGAAGCTTTTCCTACATTTGAGTGCAGTATTAAATATCCGGGCAACGGTTGTTTCAAATACCAGCCCTTACCGGGAGTGTTAAATTACAACGATACTATACTCGTAGTTGGGTTAGATACGTTAGGCAATTCGGATACAGCTATAGTTATTGTAACTATACAAGACGAACCTTGTCTTCCACCAGTAGTTGTAGGTTTGCCAAACGCTACTAACGATGCAGCTACGGTTAATACAGGCGGGTCAACGACCATAAATGTATTAGCTAATGATACCACTACGGGACCTAGTTTAGTAAACATAGTAGCCGGCTCAGGGCCTATGCATGGGTATGTGATTACCAACCCTGATGGAAGCATCACTTACGTTAATACAGATACCACTTTCATTGGGAACGATTGTTTCGATTACACGCTTTGCAATGCTACAGGCTGTGACACAGCAACTGTATGTGTAGCCGTTACTAATGTTATAATTATAATTAATCCACCGATTGCGGTTGACAATGTGTACACTACTTCATGCTGTGCGCCTGTGCTATTCAATGTAGTAGCTAATGACACGATACCGACTGGAACAATTTTAAATTCCTCTATTCTGAACGAACCAGATCACGGAACTGCAGCTATTGATTCAGTAACAGGAATAATAACTTATACAGCAGATTCTGGTTATTCGGGTATCGATGTGATTAGTTATATTATTTGTAACCAGGATAATGTATGCGATACAGCACTCGTAACTATTATAATTAATAACAACACAGCACCGGTGATTATTGATACCTCAACTGGAGCTCCAATACCTGAACTGATAGTAGTTACGATACCGGAAGATAGTACATACACAGCATGTAATATAGGCGCAGAGGACGCTAACGGAGATTCTATTTCATTAGAGATTATAAACCCAAGCAATGGCACCTGGTTGCAAGATACACTAACGGGTTGCTGGACTTACACTCCTAATCTGAATTGGACGGGCATTGACACAGTTGTAGTTATTGCGTGTGACCCGTCAGGTGCTTGCGATACAGTAACTTTGATTATAAATGTTACGCCTGTCGATGAAGCAATGATAGCAAATAATAATGCTGTGGTAACCTCTCTAAATGTTGATGTCACATTTAATGTATTGTCAAACGACAGCGATCCAGATGGTTCTGCTGATTCTACTTGGATAGTTGCAATAGTTGATAGCACTATGCATGGTCAATTGATACTAAACAGTAATAACACATTTACGTACAACCCTGATTCATTATATTGTGGTATTGATACGTTTTTCTATTCTGTATGCGATACATCTGGTAGCTGCGATACTGCTTTGGTTACTATTTCAATAAGTTGTCCTAATGGGCCGCCTGTTGCAGTAGATAATACAGTTAATACAACTATCGGCAATCCAGTTGTGATTAGTGTCTTAGCCAATGATAGTGACCCCAATGGTGATCCTATCTTTGTATCTAGCTTCGGCACACCAGAGAATGGCCTAGTTACTTTCGATACGATTACACAATCGTTTACTTACACACCTGCACCTGATTTTATAGGAATCGATTCTTTTTGGTACATTATTTGTGATTCAAGTGCTTTGTCGGCGTGCGATACTGCATGGGTGATAATAACTGTAGATGGATTAGAAATTTATAATGGTGTAACACCAAATGGCGATGGCAAAAATGATATATTTCAAATATTAGGAATAGAAGGATACGCTAACAACAAAGTAATGATATTTAATCGTTGGGGGGAGAAAATATTTGATATAAATGGGTACACCAATGCAAATGGATGGAGCGGAGAGTGGCAAGGAAATGGTAAAATGCTACCTGATGGAACGTATTATTATATGGTTTATTTGAATAGAGACAAGATTACTAAAAATTCAACTAAAAGCGGTTTCATAACTTTACATCGTCGTTAAATCTAATATAAAACAATACAAATGAAAAAAATTCTTTTATCACTCCTAGGGCTTATAGCTTGCTTCAGCGCCTCGGCACAGCAAGATGAGCAATTCACTATGTATTTTTTCAATACATTAGTACAAAATCCTGGCTATGCAGGTAGCCGTGAGGTTATAAGCTTAGTTGG
>JAYVJZ010000048.1:0-3689 GCA_043768865.1 Sphingobacteriales bacterium | reverse complement strand
ATATATATAAAAGAAATTGGAATACAAATTGAAAATAAAAATACGGAGTTAGCGAACAAAAAGAACGAACTTGTTGTAATTATACAAGAGACTAGCGACGAAGAAAAAAAGCTCAAATTAGATGCTGATAAAGCGATGTTATGTATAGAAGAACGATTAATGTTATCCTACACCAAACTACGCTCTAATTACAGAAACGGCCTCGCCGTAGTATCAATAGAGCGCGACTCATGTGGTGGTTGTTTCGCTAAAATTCCTCCTCAACGCCAAAGTGAAATACGCTCAAAAAAGAAAATAATTGTCTGTGAATATTGTGGAAGAATATTAGCTTATCAACCCATACCTGTTGATGAAAATGCAGAAGTAGAAGAGATTCCAAAAAAGAAAGCCCGCACCTCTCGCAAAAAATAAAAAACAACAAACCCTCTACAATTAAAAAGAGGGTTTTTTATTATACAACCGCTAAACATAAAAAATGATAGTACCTATAGATGCGATGCGGCTTGAATACAAGCAAAGTTCATTGCATGAGAATGACTTATTAATAGACCCGATTTTACAGTTTAAAAAATGGTTTGATGAAGCTGTAGCTGCTCAGTTGCACGAGCCCAATGCGATGACATTAGCTACTGTGAAAAACAACAAACCCTCGGCTCGCATAGTGTTGCTCAAAGAAATCACTACTTCGGACTTTATTTTTTATACTAATTATACTTCACGTAAAGCCAACGAAATATCTATGAACAACAACGTAGCCGTTGTGTTTTTATGGCATGAGCTTGAGCGTCAAGTAAGAATAGAAGGCACAATTGAAAAAATTGCATCAAGCAAAAGTGATGCTTATTTTTACTCAAGACCCATCTCAAGCCAAATAGGAGCTATAGTATCTCCACAAAGCACAGTTATAAAAAACTATGAATTGCTACAAGCAGAAATAAAAAAATACGAAGATCAGCCCGAGCTCATCAAGCGTCCCCCTCACTGGGGCGGTTATGCATTAACTCCTACTTATATTGAATTTTGGCAAGGCAGACGAAGCAGGCTGCACGATAGATTGGCATATAAAAAAAATAATGAAACTTGGGCAATTGAACGGTTAGCTCCGTGAGAATTGTCTTTTGTTTTTAAAAATAATTTGGTAGATTTGTTCTACAAAAGATAGAAAATAAACGAAAAAAAGTAAAATGAAACATAATTTATTGAACGGAAAAGTAGGAATACTATTCGGTGCTTTGGATGAAAATTCAATAGCATGGAAAACAGCACTAAAAGTACACGAAGCAGGTGGCAAATTCGTACTTAGCAACGCCCCTATTGCCTTGCGTTTAGGCAAAATAAAAGAATTGGCTGCAATAACAGGTAGTGAAATAATTGCGGCAGATGCAACTGATGTAGAAGCATTGAAAGTGCTGATAACGCAAGCACAAGAAATATTGGGGGGCAAACTCGATTTTGTTTTGCATTCGATTGGTATGTCGCCTAACGTTCGCAAAGAAAAAGCGTACACCGATTTGAATTACGATTTTTTTCAAAAAACAATTGATATTTCAGCACTGTCACTGCACAAAGTGCTACAAGTGTGTTATCAACAAAACGCTTTAAACTCATGGGCGAGCGTAGTAGCGCTCACTTACATAGCCGCTCAACGCACCTATCCACAGTATAGCGATATGGCAGAGGCAAAAGCAATGCTAGAGAGCATTGCACGAAGCTTTGGATACCACTATGGCAAAAAAAACAATGTTCGCATTAATACTATTTCACAATCGCCAACGGCAACTACTGCAGGCAGCGGTGTGAGTGGGTTTGATACTTTTTTTGATTATGCTAATAAAATGTCTCCCTTAGGCAACGCCACTGCTGAGGGCTGTGCAGACTACGTAGTAGCACTATTCAGTGATTTGACACGATTTGTAACCATGCAAAATCTATACCATGACGGAGGATACAGTAGCATGGGTATGAGTGAAAATGTAATGGGCTAATTTTGTAAATACAATATATCGTACAACTAAAAAAGTAGCCAATAAATAGGCTACTTTTTTTTTAACAACGAAGTAAAAAAACATAACTTTGAATGTTTTAATCAATTTTCTCTATCTTAATATAGTTGGTTTGCGATTGCGATTGTAATCCAGTAAAGTAAACCGATGGTGCTAAATGTGATAGGTCAATCGTATAGTTATTATGTCCAATTTGCAATTCGATGTCTTTAGTGATGAGCACTCGGCCTAATAAATCGGTTAGTATGAGGGTAGCATTTTCGCTTGTTGCAGCATTGATGTCGTAATAAAGCACGCCTGTGGTAGGTGATGGAAATACGTTGATGATGTAGTTGGATGCGCATTGTTTGTTGTAGGATTTAATGATAGAAGTATAGCTCGCACCTGTGTTGCTTACCTCAATGATGCGGTAATAATTTAACCCTTCTGCACTTATTGGGCTTGCCGTGTAAGCATGTGCTGCTGGATTGTTGGTGGCGGTTACGATTTCCAAATCAACCCAGTTAATGGCATCGGAGCATACTTGCACTTGGTAGTAATTTACATTATCTTCGTTTACTACATTCCAAATCAATTGGGTTGTGTTGCAGTCGCCCTCAAGGTCGAACGATACTATGTGCAAAGCTAACAATTGGGTATAAGTTAATAAGTAGTTGTTGCCTGTACTGCCTGCAACAGATAAGTTAAATATCGAAATAATATTACCTCCAGCACTTAATGGTGAATAAATAACTCCCGTAGCCGAGACTGAATAATCTAAAACAGCATCGGCCGGCACTTGCGTAAAGATATAATTACCAGCAGCATTAGTGGTAGTTTGGGTTTGAGTTCCGTCAGGTGCAGTTAGCGTAACGGTAACTCCTGCAAGTGGGAAATTGACATCTAACACTCCATTACCATCAATGTCTTCATCTGCGTCTAACACTCCATTGCCATTTGCATCTTCAGTGCCAAATACGGTGCCTGATACGTTAGTGTAAGTACAATTGACTACTACAGTTACGGCATCTTGAACATCACATCCTAAAGCATTGGTTGCTACAATTGTATAATTGGTAGTAGCAGCTGCAGTAACAGTAGTAAGTGTAGTTGCGGCGCCATTGCTCCACGCCAATGTGTTATAATCTGTAGCTATTGCATTTAAGGTAACACTACCCCCTGAACAAGTAGTAGCATCGGCACCAGCATTGACACTTGGATAAGTGCAACCACCTAGCCCCGTGAGAGTATAGGTAGCACCCAAAGCATCGGTTACAGTAACATTATAGGTGGTTCCTTCATAAAACTTAACATGAACATTGGTGCTACCGTCTGCTTCAGCGGACAATGAGGATAGATTTGCAGCATTATTAATGGTATTTGAAGGGTTAAAGACATAAGCATTTGAAGTAAATACAACTGCATAAGGACCCGAGCCTCCGAATATATCAAGGTTTACTTCAAATTGACCACTATTTCCTGTATTATCGCCGATAGTTTCATTGTTCATACAAATACAAGGATCTGTTATAACTATGGATAATTCTATACAAGGGCTTACTAGTACCGCATCAGTGGCCGTACATCCATTGACTGTATTTACTACCGTCAATGTATAGGTACCTGCTGCATTTGCAACTGGTTGTGCAATAGTAGCTGCACTTAATCCAACACTTGGAGACCATGAGTAGGTGTTTCCACTTACTG
>JAYVJZ010000047.1:0-10506 GCA_043768865.1 Sphingobacteriales bacterium | reverse complement strand
TCCTTTTTCACTTGTTCTATATTCTCCTGTTATCATAAAGATTTTACCAAAATCTGGTAATTCAATGTGCCTACAAGCTTCTGGCAAAGCAGTATAAAGCTCCATGTGAAGCCATTTTATAAACGTTCCGTCATAAGGATTAGCTCCTTCCTTTAAAATTTTTCTTTTCATTTTTTCGGCTACTTTTTCAAACGCTTTACCGTTTTCAATAGTACCTGAACTTGATAGCATCATGTAAGTCGTTAGGTCTTTGCAATCATGGTTAAGAAGTGCGTAGGAGTAAGCATCAACGTGTTGTATCAACTCCCCAAACGAAGGCAGTGTATGTAGGTGCAACTGTGATTTCAATTGTGCTAAGTTCTCTAAAAGACATTCCGCTTTGGCCTTCAACGTACCATCGGCATCTATGGGTATCATAGGTTGCATTACATTTGCGTGCGTGTAATAAGTGGTATTATTTATTTGAAGAGTCAAGCCTTATGATTTACTAATCAAAATTACCACTTAATCAATTGCATAGCGATACAATGTTGAAAATCTAGTTTATTAGACTGTGCAAATCATTTCATCAAAAAGTACAAATTAACATCTTTTAGTTAATTATAATGTTCAAAATTAAATTGCACTATGTAAAGATAAAAAATACGAAAAAGCTACTAGTAATAAACCTTTACATTAAATTAAACTAATTGAAATAAGATAAAATATACCTATTAATTTTTGAAAATGTACGATTACAATAGCGTGGCACAAGAATTAAATATTAATAAAACAATGAAATAAATACTTCAAAGTCTTTACATTATTTTATATTTGTGTAATAGTAATTAGACTTTGAATTGATTACTATTTTATATATTTTTAAATTTATAAAGCACCGTATAAAATCAAAAAACTATTATGAAAAAAACCGTACTAATTTCTTTATTACTTTTAGTAATAACTATCAACACTCAGGCTCAGTGTGGCTCGAGGTATGTCGATACAATATTTACTTCAGTTACTAAAACACTGAACAAAAAATATGGCAACAACATCACAATAGCAGGAGCTAACAAGGATTTGTTTGTAGATATTTATGAACCAACTGGCGACACATTTGAGATTAGACCTTTGATTATTTTAGCTCACGGAGGGTCATTTATTGGAGGGTCGCGCACGAGTCCTGACGTAGTTGAATTATGTAATAATTTTGCTAAAAGGGGCTATGTTACAGCATCAATAAGCTACAGACTCTATGATGGATTGTTATTTCCACTGCCTGATTCGTTGGATATGTACGATGAGGCTATCAAGGCTGTTACGGATTATAAGGCAGCTATACGGTATTTTTATAAAGACAGAAGCTCTGTTAATTTATATAAAATTGATACTACACAAATTTTCATTGGTGGTGTATCGGCAGGAGCGATAACTGCTGTAAATGTTGCTTATATAGACAACGTAAGCGAGACTGCACCTTGGATACAGAGCATCATAGCATCTAATGGAGGCCTCAATGGGACAAGCGGCAATAGTGGATATTCTTCCAAAATTAAGGCAATCATAAGTGTGTGTGGAGCCGTTGGCAATGATAGTTGGATAGACGCTAATGACGAACCGATTATCAGTTTTCATGGCACGGCTGACGACGTAGTACCCTTTGGATATGGTTGTGCAACGATAGCAGGAATCTGCATCGCCAACCTCGACGGTAGCTCAAAAGTACATGCACGGGCAGCGAGCTTAGGCATTACAAATTTTTTGCGCATACATTATGGTCAAGGACACGTTCCTTTTGCTACGAATCCAATATATATGGATACTACAATTACTGATATCGTAAATTTCATAGCACCTATGACACTTTGCAACCCAACTTATATTGGAGAATCCTCGTACAATTTGAGTTTTGATTACGCACCTAACCCCGCTAGTGGCATGATTTATATAAATTTAGAAGAATTAAAAATGGTTCAATTATTGGACATAACGGGTAGTATATTATTACAAAAAAACGAAAATAACATTGATGTATCGAGATTCAGCGAAGGTTTTTATATGGTATTAGTTGAAGATAAAAATGGCAAAAAAGGGATTAAAAAATTAGTAATCAAACATTAAATTTAATTAAGTAAAATAAAATAAACCCTTGCTCTGTTTATGCTATAACATTAATAAAGCAAGGTTTTTTTAGTTACATTAAAATGGCAAAAGTTGATAGAAATAACATTTGGAAAATATTATTGTTAAGCCTTGGCATCACAATAATATTAGGAAGTTTTCTTTATACCAATGTGCTTATACAACGATTGACCGAAGAAGAAAAAATAAATGTAGAACATTGGGCCAAAGCTTACAGCGAGCTTGATAAAGCCGACGCAGACGGCAACATAAATTTTTTAGTAACAATAATAGAGGATAACAAAACAATTCCTGCAATTATAACGTCCTCTAGTACTTTGGACATTATGTCATCTATAAATGTTGATACGAGTGCTAAAAAAATAAGAAGAAAATTAGAGGATTTTAAAAAAAGTGCTATCGAACCGATTAAAATATATTTAGCCAACGAGACGAGCCAAGATAGCTTTAATGCAACTAAAATAATAAAAAAAGAAGCTGATTTCATATTGGTATATTATGGTGAATCATCGACTTTGCGGCAGTTACGAACCTACCCAATTATACAATTATTTGTGATAGTTGTGTTTTTTTTGTTGTGTTGGCTGGCATTCAAACAAATAAAAAGTGCTGAGCAAGACAGAGTGTGGGTGGGCATGAGCAAGGAGACGGCACATCAAATGGGTACTCCGTTGTCGTCATTGATAGCGTGGGTAGAATTGCTCAAAGAGAAGTGGCAAAATAGCGAAAGTGATATGGCAATTATAAAAGATTTGGAAAGCGACGTGGCACGATTAGAAATGGTAGCTGAGCGTTTTAGTAAGATAGGATCATCACCACAATTAAGTTTGCAACATATATCGAAACCGTTGCAAAAAACAGTAAATTATATGTCCCGACGCTGCCCTAAGGCGGTTACTATTTCGCATATTAATAGCGAAAAAATAGAAACCACACTAGTCGCTTTCAATGCACCGCTGTTTGACTGGGTGCTCGAAAATCTAACTAAAAATGCTCTCGATGCGTTAGAAAAAGGCTTTGGTAAAATTACAATTGAGGCTATAGAATTACCGAATATGGTTGCGATAGAGGTAAAAGACAATGGGCACGGCATAGCTCCCAATAAAATAAAATCGGTATTCAATCCCGGGTACACCTCAAAAAAACGTGGGTGGGGACTTGGTCTAAGCTTATGCAAAAGAATAGTTGAAGATTATCATAAAGGGAAAATCTACGTCAAGGAATCGACATTAGGAAAAGGAACAACGTTTAGAATTGAACTAATGAAACAAAACAGTTAAAATCTACTAAAATATGAATGTTTCAAAATCAATACAATTGTCGTGTTCAAGACTAATGCTTTTTTCAAGTTATTTGTTACGTTTTTTGTTGCTCATTTTATTAAGTTTTTTGGTGCGTTTTTTTTTTAGTACTTCGTTATATGCACAAACAAAATTTAATTATCCTCACATTGAAACTATAGATCAGATTGATACTATTTTTGGCATAAAAGTACATGATCCTTACAGATGGCTTGAGGAAAATAATTCACAACAAACAAAGGACTGGATAGCATCACAGCAGCAACTTACTAGTTCATATTTAGCAGGAATACCTGACAGAGATGCCATAAAAAAAAGACTAGAACATCTCTGGAATTATAAAAAAATATCGTGTCCTTTTAAAAAAGGAAACAAGTATTTTATATTCAAAAACAATGGAAAACAAAATCAAAGCGTATTGTATTGGATGAATAATATCAATGAAATACCGACAGTGCTTTTGGATCCTAACAGCTGGAGCGATGATGGAACGGTTGCCTTATCGAGCTCGAGTATATCAAAAAATGGTACTTTTATTGCCTATGGTAAATCTACTAAAGGTAGCGACTGGGTTACGTTTTACGTTAAAGAAATAGCTACAGGTCGAGAGTTGATTGACATAATAGAATATACTAAATTTTCTGGTGTGAGTTGGTATAAAGATGGATTTTATTATACAAAATATGATAAACCAAACGAAGAAAAACAATACACCGAAAAAAATACTGTTTCAAAAGTGTATTATCATCGAATAGGCACAACACAGAAGAACGATGTATTGGTCTATGAAGATGCCAATAGCCCTAACAGAAGTTATCATGTTGAAGTAACAGAAAGTGAAAAACATTTGATATTATATGGTTCAAAATCAACAGAAAACAACACATTGAGTATCTGCAAAATAGATGCTAAAAAAATAGTTTTTATACCAATTATCGAAAATTTTGATAATAATTATAATGTATTAAATAGCGAAGAAGATGCGTTAATCGTTAGTACAAATTACGAATCTCCTAATGGAAAAATTATTAAAATTAACCTCAATAAAATAAACACAAAGGATTGGGAAACGTTGATAACAGAGAAAAGTGTGCCTATTGAGGAAATTCGAATAACTAAAAAAAATATAATTCTAAATTATTTGAATAATTTACAATCAAAAATAGAAATATACGACTTGAAGGGAAATTATGTAAACGAAATTAGTATTCCTGATTTTGTAATTGCACAATTAAAACAACCTGACGAAGATCAAAATATCCTGTATTTAACGTACAGTTCATACGTAATTGCGAATGTAAATTGCAGTTATAATATCGATAAAAACAAGTTAGAAATAATACACAAAACAGACGTGCCATTCGACTTAACAAAGTATAAAACTGAGCACAAAAAATATAAGAGCAAAGATGGAACTGTAGTTTCTATATTTATAATTAGCAACAAAGAAATAAAACTAAATAGTCAAAACCCTACAATGCTGTATGGTTACGGGGGATTTAATATTTCTATATTACCAGATTTTTCTCCACAAAGAATTGCATTTTTGGAGCAAGGAGGTGTGTGGGCCGTAGCAAATATTAGAGGCGGTTCAGAATATGGTGACATTTGGCATCGGGAGGGAATGCTGGATAAGAAGCAAAATGTATTTGACGATTTTATTTATGCAGCGGAATATTTGTGCAACGAAGGCTATACAAATCCAAACAAATTGGCTATGCAAGGGCGCAGCAACGGGGGGCTGCTGGTAGGAAGTGTAATGACGCAACGCCCCGATATATGCCGTGTTGCATTGCCAATAGTGGGGGTTATGGATATGATACGGTATCATAAGTTTACGATTGGGTACTTTTGGAAAGATGAATATGGTAGTAGCGAAAACAAAAATGAGTTTTTGAATTTAATAAAATATTCTCCTTTGCATAATTTAAAACCCGCAAATTACCCAGCCACTCTTGTAATGACAGGCGATCATGACGATAGAGTTGTGCCGGCACATAGTTACAAATTTGCAAGTCAGTTACAAGTGAGGCAGCTAGGGGCTTTGCCTTGTTTGATACGTATTGATAGCAATGCAGGACATGGCAATGGTAAACCTATAGCTAAAATAATTGAAGAATGGACAGATTTGCTCGCGTTTACTATGCTACACTTGGGTGTTGAATATCAAAAAAAATAATCAAAATTGAAACAGTTTTTACTATATATTTTATTTTCATTTATGTTGCAAGCAGAGGCTCAAGTCAATGTAGCAGCTACTGTACAGTTATTTTATGAAGAGAAAAACCAATTGTATGTTGTACTACAAATATCCAAAAATAATGAAAAAGAAGGTGTGCTTGAATTCAATACTATGTTTTCGATAGGGAATAATAAAACACTAAAAGCCCCCATAAAATCTATAATTATTACGGATTATGATAACTCAAAAAGTGAGCAAAAACTGAACACCACTTCAACAATTCTATACAAATTTAACAAAATAAAATCGATAGAGTATATTTATAATTGTGATGAAACACCAGCTGCAGCTTATCAACCTACTGCCACCTTGTTGTCAAAAGACACTTTTGCATATTTGCAGCTCAACAATTTTATACCACAATTATATTTTAAAAAAAATGCATGTACGTATTCAGTTAATTTTAAAAATCCAAACCACCTTTATCCAGTTTCAAACGTATCGGCATTCAACAACAACTCGCTCCTAAATGAAAATTATGATGTAATAAATGGCGGCTTAGTATTATACTCAAAGCCAGACAGTATAAGCATTAGAGATAAGAATGTAACTTATAAAATATTTGTATATAGTGATGTGCCTAAAAAAAACAATGCCAAAAAAATGTTTAATTATGTATATCCTGCTATCAAATCGGCCATACATGAAATTGATTCAGTACCTTACAAAGAGGTACTTTTTATATTTTATATGTCTAAAAAATTTAATACCCCACTCAACAACGAAGACAAAATAGGGGGATTGCAGAATGAAAATACATCATTATATTTTTTACCAAATTATGATAACGATGAAAAAACAAAAAAAATAATACAACAAAATGTAGCACACGAACTGATGCACATGCTCGCCCCACAACAATTTCATAGCAATATAGAGAACAAAAATAAAGAAACACTAACCCAACACTTATGGCTTTACGAAGGTGTTACAGAGTATTTAGCACAAAAAATATTATTAAAAAATAACTTAATTACACTTGATGAATTTTTAAAAAATATGCGTTATAAGATAATGTGTTACAAACAAGCACCGCCGACGTCGCTTACACTTTTGAGTAAAAAAAGTTACAAAAAAAAAT
Source organism: Sphingobacteriales bacterium (assembly GCA_043768865.1). Lineage (GTDB taxonomy): Bacteria > Bacteroidota > Bacteroidia > Chitinophagales > JAYVJZ01 > JAYVJZ01. Next base: position 3,758 of record JAYVJZ010000047.1, on the reverse strand, counting down.
ATAAAAATAATTATGATTTGATTTACAACAAAGGTGCAATAGTTGCTTTGATGTTGGATATTGAAATTATGAAACAAACAAATGATAGTTTAAATCTACTGTCCGTGATGCAAAACCTATGTAGCAAGTTCGGGCTTGAAAAAACTTTTAATGAAAATATGTTGGTTAAAACTATTGAAAATGAAACTGGCTTGGCACTTGAAGATTTTTTTGATACCTATGTGGTAGGCAAAAAAAAGCTAAATCTAACTGGTGCATTCAACGAAATTGGGTATCAATATTATGAAACAAAAAGCAACACCTATTTAACCTTTGGGTCGTTTGAAATAGAGGCTATAGATTCAACTTCGCTTTTCGTATCGCAGGTATCAAAGAACAATTTAAACCTCGACAATAGAGATATAATAATTGCAATCAATAAAAAAAGTGTATTGAAAATGGGAATAAACGAAGCAATGCAGGCCTTGTTATTCCCAGAAAAAAACGAAAATTTAGAACTTATAATTAAAAGACAAAACGGTATGTTTTTATTGAGTGGCAGCCCTTACAGAAAAACGGAGGTGTTGAAATATGTACTCGAGCCAATGAAAAAAAATAATATTCAAGCTAAGAAATTTTTTCTATTTACTAATTAAATAAAAATGGAAGTACCTTCAAAATTACCTAACATAGGGCAGAGTATTTTTAGTACAATTAGTGCGTTATCTAACCAAAATCAAGCTATTAATTTAGGCCAAGGATTCCCCAACTTTGCTATGGACGAAGCTCTCATACATCACGTGAATGAGGCTATGAATAAGGGACACAATCAATATTCGGCTATGATTGGCATCATTGAATTAAGAAAAATAATTAAAGCAAAATTGGATATTACGCAAGGAATTAAAATCGACGAAGAGAACGAAATTACTATAACTGCAGGTGCGTCGCAGGCATTGTTTACGGCAATAATTGCATTTATAAAACCCGGCGACGAGGTGTTGTTGTTTGAACCAATGTACGATGCTTATGCCCCTGCTATAGCGTTGTGTGGAGGAGTGTGTAGCTACATAACCTTACTGCCACCTGAGTTTGCAATCGACTGGGATAATGTGAAAAAAAAAATATCCTCTAAAACCAAAATGATAATTACCAACACACCCAACAACCCAACAGGCTGCGTGTTGAGCAACGAGGACTGTATGGCATTAGCAGAAATAGTGTACGAACATAAGCTGATTTTATTGAGTGACGAAGTATATGAGCATTTGGTTTTCGATGGGGCAAAACATCTATCAGCTCTGCGTTTGAGTAAAATTTACAACCAAACATTGGCTGTGTTTTCATTCGGTAAAACATTGCATTGTACAGGTTGGAAAATAGGCTATATAGTAGGCAGCCCATATTTAATGAAAGAATTTAGAAAAATACATCAGTTTAATGCGTTTTGCGTTGCTACTCCTATGCAAGTTGGTATAGCTACCTATTTATTAGATGCAAATACCTATTTAGGACTCTCAGAATTTTATCAAAAAAAACGTGATACTTTATATAATGCAATGTTGAATACTAGATTCGACGTACTTCAGTGTAAGGGAACTTTTTTTCAATTGTATGCCTACGATGCTATTTCGAAAAAAAAAGATATAGATTTTGCAATTGAATTAATCGAAGATTATAAGGTGGCTACGATACCTTTATCCTCCTTTTATACTACAAAATTAGAACTGAAATACCTACGCTTTTGTTTTGCCAAAACAGATGAAACCATTGACAACGCTGTAAAACAATTAATTTTACTTTAAAAAAAATAAAAATAAACAAGATGAAGACCCTAATAAAAAATGTACTTTTAGTGAACGAAGGAATAAGTAAACCGTGTGATGTGCTGATTGATAAACAACGCATCGATAGAATAGATACAAGCATTACATCTACAAAAGAGTATGAAATAGTAGAAGCAAACGGAAATTATCTGGTGCCCGGAGCTATCGACGATCAAGTTCATTTTAGAGAACCAGGCTTGACACACAAAGCAACAATTCGGACAGAGAGTGCAGCCGCTGTTATGGGAGGTGTAACTTCTTTTATGGAAATGCCAAATACCGTGCCTCCTGTGTTTACGCAACAATTGTTGGCTGAAAAATATCAACTTGCAAGTGAAAATTCATACGCTAACTATTCATTTTATATGGGTACTTCCAATGATAATTATGATGAAATAATGCGAACTAATCTAGAAGAAGTTTGTGGTTTAAAAATATTTATGGGATCGAGTACAGGGAATTTGTTAGTCGATAATCCAACTATATTAGAGAAAATATTTGCAAACACACCGATGCTAATTGCTACACATTGTGAAGACGAAAATACTATTAAGAGAAATGAAACTGAATATTATACTAGATTTGGGACTTCGCTTACTGCCTCTCATCATCCTCTAATACGCAGTGTAGATGCATGTTATGCATCTTCAAGCAAGGCAGTAGCCCTAGCTCAAAAACACGGCACCAAGCTACATGTATTGCACCTATCAACGGCTAAAGAACTTTCACTTTTTGATGCAATTAAGTACCCAACTATTACGGCTGAGGCTTGTGTACATCACTTGTGGTTCAATGATGCTGATTATGTGCGCTTAGGGAATTTAATAAAATGCAACCCGGCAATAAAATCATATATTGACCAAGAAGCACTGTGGCAGGCAGTTATAGATGATGTTATAAAAGTAATAGCGACTGACCATGCACCGCACACACTAGCTGAAAAAAGCCAAAATTACGTATCCGCGCCCTCCGGTCTTCCGCTTGTACAACATAGTATGCTGATGATGTTAGAAAAAGTAAAACAAGGTAAAATAAAGTTAGAACACGTGATAAAAAAAATGTGCCATGATCCTGCGATGCTATTTGGCGTGAATGAAAGGGGATTTGTACGTGAGGGATATTACGCCGATTTGGTTGTGATAGATCCTACCACCGCTACTACTGTCGATACAGCAGGGTTGCAGTATCACTGCGCTTGGTCGCCACTTGAGGGCTTTCAATTTTCTAATAGCATACAATCAACAATGGTAAATGGAACGTGGGTTGTCAAAAATAAAATAATAAATAACACTTCAAAATCAGGAATGCGTTTGGCTTTTAGGACAAAGTAACGAAATATGAAACGACAATAAATATGAATTTTAAAAGAAGTCCGCTAGGTCAAACCCAGTTTAGGAATTTTATAAGTGCACGATTTTTGTTTACATTAAGTATGCAAATACAGTTTGTAAGTATTGCATGGTTTGTATATCAACTAACTAAAGACCCTATGGCATTGGGTTTTATAGGTTTGTTCGAAGCTATACCTGCTATAAGTTTATCATTATTGGCAGGACAGTGGGTGGATAAATTAGAGAAAAAAAGTACATTTATTGTGCTTACTTCGATATTTTGGATAGTCTCGGTAGTTGCATTTGGGTTGGTGTACGCCTATTCTAATAACTACATCAGCACCGAAGTATGTCTAAAATGTATTTATTGTATTGTGTTTTTAAATGGCATTAAACGTAGTATGTTAGCCCCTACTATAGGTGCTTATTGGCCTTCATTGGTGTCAAAAATATGGGTTCCCAAAGCCTCAGCAACGAACAGTATGTTTTGGCAATTGGCGGCTATTATTGGGCCAATAGTTGGGAGCTATCTAATCGCAAAATACGCTATTGTAGTTGCATTTTTAAGTGTTGTTCTTTTGATGCCAATAGCTATTATTTTGCTTTTCAAGTTGCCTAGAGC
>JAYVJZ010000046.1:0-16021 GCA_043768865.1 Sphingobacteriales bacterium | reverse complement strand
TCTAACAGTGGATTATTAACTATAGGATACACTTCAATAATTTCGTGCTTTGTTTGGCTAGTTTGATCTATCAATTCAAACCCAATTAACATTTCTATCATCTCGCTCCAATTAATAAAAACTTCATCGTATTTGGCTAATACGCTGTGTTTAAATAAGTTATCGGCTTTTTCTTTAGAGTCTAAATCTTCTAACCTTGCCATAGCTTTGCCTTTGTCGTCCATCCACGACAATTCTTCTACAAAAAACGGTATCGGCTTTTCGTTATATTTTTGAATAAAAAAATAATCCAGAGCAGTGATAGCCTCTGGATTAGATGTAAAATGAATTTTGATTGCACCCTGCAAGCCGTGTGCTTTGCCCACGCTACCTATTTTGATATATTCTTGTTTGGGCAACTATGTTTTTTTTGAGCTGCAGGTCTCTAAGCCTCTGTGTTTTCGGTTGGAGCTTCAGTATCAGGAGCAGCTTCAGGGGCTTGCACCTCAATTTGAGCTTCTACTTTTTTCTCACGCTGAAACGAAACGATAGCTGTTTTTTTCGCTTTTTCGTCAGCTACAACTTTGTTCACTCGATCGCTGATTTTAGACTCTTTGCTTGACGTCCATTCGTTGTACAACTTGTCTGCTTCCTCTTGTGAATGAGCATTTTTGCTAACTCCACGTTGCAAGTGCTTGCGGTACAAAATTCCCTTGTAGGATAAAATCGCCTTAACCGTATTGGTTAATTCGGCTCCGTCCATCACCCATTTGAATGCCAAATCGGCGTCTAATTCAATACGAGCGGGGATTTTAGTAGGATCGTACAATCCTAATCGCTCAATAAATTTGCCATCACGCTTTGAGCGTGAGTCAGCAGCTACAATCAAAAAGAAAGGAGCTTTTTTGCGTCCATGACGCTGAAGTCTTAATTTTACAGACATTGGTTTAAAAAATTTTTGTTAATAATTAACTTTTTTTTCAACTTGTGTTGAATAAATCAACTTGATATTGAATACGAGTGCGAATATATTACTTTATTTTAAAATAATTATCCTTGTTCGCAACTATTTAGTAAATGTTTTATAGTTTTGTGCTATATTAATAATAAAAAAGGTATGAAAATTTTATGTTGTATTTTATGTATATCTATCACAGCGATAGGTGGTTGTGGTAGAAATACCCTGAAATCAATAGATGCTACGAATACTAAAAACGATGCAGAACAAGGGGCTAACAATGCACGAACCTCGAATGTAAAAAAGTATGTTGTTAAAAAAGAAAAAGTAACGATGGACAATGGTACTGTTATTGAAAAGGCCACAAAGGTTTATAATGAATAATTTTATGTTTTTAATCTATTAAAATAAATTTTTTTAAGTGTATGATTATACGAAGCAAGGCACCCCTTCGTTTGGGTTTGGCCGGCGGTGGCACTGACGTTTCGCCTTATAGTGATTTGTATGGTGGTGCTATTTTAAATGCCACTATCAATTTGTTTGCGTATTGCCATATTGAGCCTACTGACGGTGGATGTATCGAATTGAATTTTGTAGAAAAAAAGCTAAAAAAACAGTTCAGCATAACAGATTATTTGACGATTGATGATGATGATGATTTTGTGTTAATAAAAGGCGTGTATAATTTTTTGATGCAACAATACAATCTAACGCCTTGTGGCTGCATCATTACTACTTTCGCAGATGCTCCTGCAGGCAGCGGTTTAGGGACATCTTCAACGATGGTAGTTGCTATATTGGGGGCTTTTGCTGAGTGGTGGAAGTTGCCACTTGGCGAGTATGATTTAGCACATTTAGCCTTCAAAATAGAGCGTGAATACTTGAATATGGCAGGAGGAAAACAAGATCAATATGCGGCTGCTTTTGGTGGGGTCAATTTTATGGAATTTATGAATGACGATAAAGTAATTGTGAATCCGTTGCGGATTAAAATACAAACACTTAACGAGTTAGAAAATAATCTTTTGCTTTATTATACGGAGACTTCTCGTGTGAGTTCTAAGATTATTGAAACTCAAAAAAACAATGTTAAAAGCTTAAAAAGCATAAGCATTGACGCAATGCACGAATTGAAAAAACAAGCATTTAGCATGAAAGAGACCTTGCTCAAAGGCAAGATAGATGAGCTTGGGGCGATTTTAGATATTAGTTGGAAAAGTAAAAAGCACATGGCCGAAGGCATTAGTAATCCTATGATTGACGAACTATATACTACCGCTATGAGTGTGGGCGCAACGGGAGGCAAAATATCGGGTGCGGGTGGGGGAGGGCACATGATATTGTACTGTCCTGGCACGAGGCGCTATGACGTCATGAAAGAGGTAGAAGCCCGGCACGGCGGTCGTTTTATAAAATTTTCTTTCACTAAAAACGGTTTAAATACCTGGGTAACGGAATGATATTTTGTTATTTTTTTAATAAATAGGTGCTTGTAAACCGCCCGTAGGGAAAGCGTGAGGGCGTAGGCGTAGCTCCTTTTTTAAAGCGGTATTTCCGCTTTAAAAAAGAGCGGGAGCCGAGAGATCGACCTCGCCTACGGTTGATTTTAGTATGCTACACTGTATTTTGCGAGGGCACGCCCAAATTTTTATTATACTTTATTCTATGCTATTTTGTTGTTACTTTGTTTTGGTTACATATATGAATTTACTGTTTGTTTTTTTAATTATTGTTTTATAATTAAATGTATCGTATTTTTGGGTGTTTAAATATATCAAAATGGGGCTGACCGGTATTGACAGCATTGATGTTCTTTGAGTAAGCATGCCGAGCGTTGCACAATTTAGCTCGTTAAAATCAACGTGTACAACACTTTTTATACGGCGCAAACACTTACGCCATCGCTGCCTAGTCTATACGATTACCCGGCGATAGTCTCCCTTTAGTTTACTCTATCGGCTTTAGACGAGGCTTCATTTAGAAGGAGTGCTTGAGCAGTGGCTGCGGCTGTTCATTAAGATAAGTAGCTAAGGAAAACCCAAAGGTGTGTAAAGAGCCTGGGCAACTCGAAAATCAATTCATTACTAAGCATGTAGAAAGCTTTTCGATGCAATGTCTGGACCAGAGTTCGATTCTCTGCAGCTCCACTTGAGACCCTCTTTTTTCATAAAATTAGAGGGTTTTTTTTTGATTTTCATACCTTATTTTTTGTAATTTCAATTTGGTAATGATAATTCTAATTTTTAATTTTCATTTATATTTTTTTTGGCAATATTTTTGTAATGTCATTATCAAATAACAATTTACAACCCAACTATTTATTTTTATCTATGAAAAAACTTTTCAACTTCGCGTGTTTTGCTATTTTATTTTTTATGGTTCAATCGTGCACAAGCAAAGAATTCAACACCACGTTGAACGCAGCTAATAAGATGCTCAATGACGCTAATGCGCAGTCTGCCGGCGGAGCTGTAACGCAGGCTGAGGCCAGTGGCGGGCTGAAGGAGGCGCTTGTGCAAGGCATAACGAAAGGCACAGGGATGGTGTCAAAATCAGATGGATTTTTTAAAAATGCTGTTATTAAACTTTTGATGCCGCCTGAGGCGGTCAAAGTTGAACAAAAATTGCGTGCTTTGGGAATGGGTAAATTAGTTGATGATGCGATATTGAGTATGAACAGGGCCGCTGAAGATGCGTCAGGCTTGGCATTGCCTATTTTCAAAAGTGCTATTACTAACATGAGTTTTACTGATGTAATGGGCGTGTTGAGAGGCCCGAACGATGCTGCAACTAGTTATCTCAAAAATGCGACTACCTCACAGATGAAGGCAGCATTTATGCCCGTGGTAAAAAATTCGTTAAGCAAAGTAGGTGCTACCAAGCACTGGAACGATGTATTCAATGCATACAACCAATTACCTTTGGTGCAAAAAGTGAATCCTGATTTGACGGATTTTGTTACTCAACGTGCGATGGACGGATTGTTTTTGCAAATCAAAAATGAGGAAGCGAATATTAGGTCTAACCCAATGGCTCGTGCTTCTTCGCTATTGAAAAAAGTATTTGAGTATGCGGCAAAAAGATAGGAATTTAATTTAAAAATTTGTTGTGTATTGATGAAATTATTTCGCTCATCATTTTTTTGTATAAATGCGATTTTTTTTGTATTTTCGTTTTACTATTAATTTAAAATAATACCTATGAAATCATTTTTTTATTGTTTGTTTTTGATGATATGTTTTTCTCCTAGTATCACAAAAGCTGATGTTGATCTTAGTGTTTCACCACCTTGTGGAGATTTTAGTTCTTACGTTGACTCAATAGGTCCTTCTGGTAGTTTTACTTTCAACAGCCTTACATTTAGCGATCCTGTTAATCCTATTATCGCTTATTCTTGGAATTTTGGCGATGGTACTGTGTCAACTCTAGTTGCGCCGACGCATATACTATCAACTACGGTGCCCAATGGAGTATGCTTAACGCTAACATTTACAGATGGTTCGAATTGTCAATATTGCAAAGTTGTAGGCCCTTCGGGGACATTTAATTCCTGTTTTGACTCAACTTTTTACATGTACTCCATGTTTTGCCCACTTATATACGCACCTGTATGCGCCTGCGGCGTTCAGTTTTCTAACTCTTGCATGGCATTAAATGCTGGCTATACATCATGGGTAGTTGGCGAATGTCCTGCTTTGGCTTGTACGGCTACCTGTATCGGCACTATGAGCCCACCCGGCACTTATACGTTCGAGGCAAGCACTACAGGTATCGCACCGTTTACCTATACTTGGACCTCGGGTGGCACTCCTTTTTCGTCCTCTGCAACAGCATCATTAACCACCACTGGGTTACAAAATATTTGCTTAGATATCACAGACGCTACAGGCTGCATTGCTACGTATTGTCAAACTTATGACTTTGGCGGCATAGGAACAGGCACACCACCCGTTGCAACGGACAGTTCATTTTTGGGACTCTCAGGCATAACTGTTATTATGGTGGCGGGCGATACGCTCTCTTTGCTTCCTACATTTGTTGATCCTAGTGGATTGCCTATCACAGTAACTTTGGCCGATTCTTCTTCATTGAGTGGTTGGGGCAGCGCCGTATATTCTCCTGCTACTGGTAGTTTTGTTATCATTGGAGACAGCTCATTGACAGACACTACCTTCGCCACTATTTCAATAATAGCTTGTGGGTCAGACGGAGAATGCACCACGTACATTTTTTCACTAGTTATAAACCCACTTCTCACAAGCGGTGGTATGGAGAGCCTCTATTTGTCAGGCTTTCAACTGTACCCTAACCCTGCTCTTGAGAGCATAACACTCGCTAACAATTCTGTTTTAAACAACAATACAAAGGTTGAAATTATTACTGTTTTTGGTGTAGTTATCAAATCGTACGATTGGGCAAAGTCAAGTGGCACTCAATCAAAAAGCATAGCCATAAACGATTTAGCATCGGGGGTTTATTTTGTAAAATTATCACAAAACAACAAAATGACTGCACTTCGATTTGTAAAAAAATAATTGTTTTCGAGCACTAACTAAAAGCCGCATTACACGTACGTTTATTGCGGCTTTTTTAATTACTAAAAAAAGACTACATTTGCTCTGCCATGGGGTGCTTTTATTTATAAACAATAGGCTGAGATGATACCCATTGAACCTGATACGGTTAATACCGTCGAAGGGATTGGTTTTGCTTATATGCAACGTTCCATGGCTATTTTTATTTAAAAAAAAGTATAGTCATGTATCAGTTATCAAAATTGTTTTTATTTCTTACAATGGTATTTGTTTATGGAAATGTAGCTTCACAAATTTCGTTGGATACTATAACTATAAGCACAGAAAGAGTCAAATCGAATGCACCTTATGTACATACGAATGTAGATGTTGTTAAAATTAAAAATAAACAGCCCATAGTCGATATACCTGTGCTATTGCAACAAGAGGTAGGAGTGCTATCGAGCAGCGATGCTGGCAATGGCATAGGGTATAGCAATCTTCGCATACGAGGTGTCGATGCTTCTCGTATCAACATTACAATCAACGGAGTGCCAATCAATGATGCTGAAAGTCATCAACTGTATTGGGTCAATATGCCGGATATAATTTCTAGTTCAACATCGTTGCAAATACAACGAGGGGTCGGCACTATAAGCAATGGCAATGCAGGTTTTGGAGCAAGTATTAATATTGAAACTATACCAACATACAGTAAAAGGCAAGTAGTATTTCAAACAAGTATAGGCAGTTACAACTCAAAAAGATATATGTTAAATGCAACTACACCGCTACTTGACAATCGATTTGTGCTAGAGCTACGAGGCAGCCTAATAGCAAGCGATGGATATATCGAACGCGCTAAAAGTAACTTGAAGTCGTATTATGCAGCTTTGCATTACATAAATAAAAAAAATAAATTGAGCCTATTGCAATATGGAGGTAAAGAAAAAACCTATCAAGCATGGTATGGAGTGCCACAAGATAGCCTTTTTTCTAATAGAAATTTCAATGCAGCAGGTATGTTTACGGACACTATCAACGGAGTACAATATTACCAAAATCAAACTGATAATTATTTGCAGCGCCACACCAACGTAGTATTTAAGAGGGTGGTTTCAAAAAATTCTACTCTAGGTGCTACGTTGTTTCATACTTATGGTACGGGTTATTATGATCAATACAATGAAGACAAAAACGTATCAGATTTTTATACGAATACTTCGTTGGGGGTGCAAGATGTGATAACTCAAAAATGGTTAACCAATAATTTTTATGGAGGTAATGCAAATTTTGATTTGTATTTTGATAACACTAAGATAAGCACTGGCGTTACGTTCAGCCAATATAAAAATAAACACAACGGTGACTTGATTCAACCTACGTTGACGTTGATGCCTTATTATTTCAACAAAACTGTCATAACACAACAAGCTATTTATACCAAAATAGAATACACACTTCAACAGATTACGATGTTAGCTGAGGCACAGTTGCGTAGTGTTGCGTATAGTTTTAAAGGAACTAAAAGTGCAACTGTTTCATTTGATATTACTAAAAAGTATGTTTTTTTTAATCCACGAGTGGGGTTGTTTTGTAAGCTCAATACGGCACTGACGCTGTTCGCATCGTATGCTATAGTAAGCAAAGAGCCAAATAGAGATGACCAAATAAATAGAGCAAACGCCGTTGCAGAAACTTTGTATGATTTTGAAACTGGTGTCCGTTTCAAAAAACAAAAAGGTAGTTTTGAGGTTGTATTATACAACATGAAATATACTAATCAATTGGTGCTCAATGGACGTATAAACGATGTAGGAGAGTACGTACGAACGAATGTCAAATCTAGCTACAGGCGAGGGGTAGAGTTGATTGGGAGCGGTAAGATTTTGCGTAATTTAACGTGGTCAGGCAATGCTACTTTTGCTCAAAATAAAATACTAAATTATGTAGAATTTTTAGATAATTATGATATTGAAGGGCAGACGTTATTCAAATTTCCAATCACAGATCTTGCATTTGCCCCCGATTATACGTTTAAAAATCAACTAGAATTAAAGTATAAAAAGTGCACCGTAACATGGCAGCAGGTCTATGTTTCAAAACAATATTTAGACAACACAAGCAACGAAACCAAAATACTACCTTCTATGTTGAACCATAATTTAATTATAGAATTTAATTTAAAAAAACACCTAACGCTAACGGCTAGCGTGTATAATATTTTTTCAAATAATCAACTTCCAAATGGGTACACGTACAGTTATATATCAAACAATGAAATCCAACAGTATAACTTTTTTTATCCAAATGCACCTAGGAATTTTATGTTTGGAATGCAAGTGAAATTATAGTTTTACTCTGATTAATTTTTTGAAATAAGTTTAAAAATTCGTAAATTTGCAATTGTATATACACTTTTTATTATTAATTACTTTACAAAATAAATGTTTATTAAACGCATTTTATTTTTTCTTATAACGTTTATTTTATTTTTTCAAATAACGGCACTCTATGCTCAAACTGCATTTTATGCTAAAGCCACACCGCAAGGCGATGCCTATATTCAATTACAATTAGTAATAGAAAATGGAGAGCCAAGTGATATTAATCCCCCAAAACTAGATGGCCTCAAGATTGTACAAGGGCCTACTAATCAACAAAGTGTAAATGTCATAAACGGTGCAATGACTAAATCTTACTCCCAAGTATATACCTTACAACCTACCCGTAATGGAAAATTAAAAATTGGAGAAGCAACCGCTACGATAAGCGGAATTAAATACACAACCAAGCCGATAGAAGTTACAGCAAGTGGTACAAAACAAACACAAAGCAATAGTGCTATTACGAATGCAGAAAGTATCGATGAGATAAATAATCAAACAATTTTTGTAAAAGCTACGCTCTCTCAAAACACTGCTTACGTTGGCGAGCAGGTGGTGCTAACCTACAAAGTCTATACACGACTTACGGTTAGTGGTTTTCAATTGCAAAAGCTACTGCCCACCTCGGGTTGTTGGGAAAACAACATACAATTACCTAATGACAATGTGACCAAAGAAACGCTAAACGGCAAAGAGTATAATTGTTTGATTATAAAAAAGTCAATATTGATTCCGCAGGTGAGTGGTGAGATTAGTATCAATGAGATAGAACTTTTGGCTAATGTGAAAGTACGCGTTTCGCAGGCACGTAATGCTAATTCAGCCTTTGCAAATGATCCTTTTTTCCAGGGAGTTTTAGATGATTTTTTTAGCTATCAGACCGTGCCTACTACCCTCAAAAGCGAAGTAGTCAAGTTAAATGTAAAACCACTGCCCGTTCAAAATAAACCTACTAATTTCAAAGGTGCGGTAGGACAATTGGACATAAAATGGTTGAATACTATAGCTTATCCAAAAGCGGACGAGCCGTTTGAAACCAAAATTATAGTAAGCGGTACGGGCAATTTGAATTTTATCGAACCGCCGATTTTGAGTCTAACAGACGGGTTGGAAACCTATGATGCAAAAGAGGTAGATCAGTTCAATCAAGGAAGTGAAAAGCTAAGTGGCACACGTACTTTTAACTATACTATTGTACCCAAAAGAGCTGGGTTAGATAGTATAACGGGCGTTGAGTTTAGTTATTTTGACAATGTTGAAAATATGTACAAGTCAATCGCACTCCCACCTTTGGTGTTTAAAAGCACAACAAATCAATCTGATAATTCTAAGATAAGAACTACGAATGCGATACAAGACATAACCGAAAGTTTTTCACCTACTACATTTAATTTCTTCGGATCAACCTTGTATTATGCATTATTGATAGTGCCCTGCTTATTATTATTTTTACAATTATACAAAACGAAGCAGTTAAATTTACGACACGCTAATCCTGCATATTATGCAAGCCAATCAGCTACTAACCAAGCTCAAATGAGGTTACAGAAGGCGAACGAATATTTAAAATTAAATAATAATACAGCATTTTATAAAGCACAACGCTCGGCTATATTGCAATGGGTGAGCGAGAAGTACAATTTGCCAATGGGCGAATTGTCGAAGGATAAAATTGAACATACTTTGATATCGAACCAAATAGATACTAAAAAAAGTAATGAGCTTTTGGAAATATTAGATAATTGCGAACTTGCATTGTATGCACCGGGCAGTAAAGAAGACATGAAAGTTAGCTATAATAAATTATCAGCTTGGTTTGAAAATATCACTTAATTAATTCAATTTTTTTTAATAATGACAACTCAATCTATACATAAATTAGAAATTAAACTCCACAATCCAGGGGAGATTAAAATAGCTATAGTGGCCTCTTGTTGGAACGCAGATGTTATACAACGTATGATTACCGCTGCTACCACTTCATTAACCAAACATGGTATTTTGAAAAATAATATTATTATTAAGCGCGTGCCGGGAGCGTATGAATTACCTTTAGGGGTGCTTATGTTGGCTGAACAGGAGAATATTACTGCTTGTGTTGCATTGGGTTGTGTGGTGAAAGGAGATACTAGACACGATGAATATATCAATCATGCTGTGGCTAAGGCATTGATGGATATAATGTTAAAAACTAAAAAGCCTATTGGATTTGGGTTATTAACAACCGAAACCCAAGCGCAGGCTGATGACAGATCAGGTGGTTGCCATGGCAATAAGGGCGACGAGGCTGCGGATGCAGTGCTATCGATGTTGCAATCATTTTATTAAATCATAATTTCAATCAATGATAATTCATACCCTTGATACAGGTTTTTTTAAGTTAGATGGTGGAGCAATGTTTGGCGTTGTACCTAAAAGTATATGGCATAAATTGAATCCACCCGATGCGGATAACCTTTGTACTTGGGCAATGCGCTGTGTTTTGATTGAAGATGGCTCTCGCCTTATGCTTATAGACACGGGTTTTGGTGATAAGCAGAGCGACAAGTTTTTTTCGTATTATCAACCTCATGGTTCTGCAACTTTGGTCAATTCATTAGCGAAACTTGGGTATTGCGAAAACGATATTACAGATGTTATATTGACACATTTGCATTTTGACCACTGCGGTGGCGCCATAAAAAGGGAAGATAACCAATTGATTCCAACTTTTAAAAATGCAAAGTACTGGAGCAACCAAAAACATTGGCAATGGGCTACAACGCCGAATGCTAGAGAAAAAGCTAGTTTTTTAGTTGAAAATATTTTGCCAATTGAGCAAAGCGGGCAACTTTTTTTTGTTGATTCTACTACTATTATTCATCCTGATATTTCTTTTATTTTAGTAGATGGGCACACAGAGCAAATGATGTTACCAATGATTCAACAAAATGAAAAAAAATATCTGTTCATGGCCGATCTTTGTCCCTCAGTTGCTCATGTACCTTTGCCCTTTGTAATGGCTTATGATACACGGCCGTTGCTCAGTTTAGAAGAAAAATCTAAGATATTCAACCGGTGTGTAGAGGAGGAAATAACTTTGATTTTGGAGCATGACAAAGACTACGCAGCTGCAAGGTTAAAAAGAGATGAAACAGGTAAAATATGTGTAGCAGATCGGTCAAGTTTTATTACATTTGCAACTGCATAGAAAAAGTATTTTGCGTGGTAGCTCAGCTGGTTAGAGCATCGGATTCATAACCCGAAGGTCGGCAGTTCAAGTCTGCTCCACGCAACTTTTTTTTATGACTAAATTTCAGTCTATTAAGTAGTACATCACCTTTGCTATTTATATCAATAGCCTAATTGTCGTAATAATTTATCGTTTTCACGCCAATTTTCTTTTACTTTTATCGTAATATCTAAAAAACATTTGACTTCTGTCATTGCCTCTATATCCTTGCGGGCTTCGGTAGCTATACGTTTGAGCATACTGCCACCTTTGCCAATGAGGATGCTTTTATGAGTTTCACGTCCACAGAACACTGTCGCAAACACAACATTTATTCCTTCTTTTTCTTTCCAAGTGTCGATAATCACTTCACAATTATAAGGGATTTCTTCACTGCAAAACATAAATATTTTTTCACGTATCAATTCACTTGCAAAAAATCGCTCGTTGCGGTCAGTCATCGTATCGGCCTCATAGAACCAAGGTGCCTCGGGCAAAATCTTTTTTATTTCGCTCACTATAGGAGCTATGTTTTTAGATTTTAATGCAGATATAGTAATTATAGAGGCAAAAGTTCCTTTCGATTGCCAGTACAAAAAAACTTCCATTACCTTTTCTTCAGTTACACTATCTGTTTTGTTTATTATAATAATTTTAGGAACTGTAGTATTGTTAGCTACCTCGAGCAATGTATCCCAATGTTGAATATTTTCATTTACATCTACTATCAGCAGCAGCACATCACAATCGTTGACAGCACCATTTACGGCGTCCATCATGCGCTCATGCAGCTTATATTTTGTTTGCATAATACCAGGCGTGTCATTGAATACCAGCTGATACTCACCTTCGTTCAATACACCAACTATACGATGTCGCGTAGTTTGTACTTTGGGTGTTGCAATGCAAAGTTTTTGCCCCATGAGAGCATTCATTAATGTCGATTTACCAGCATTCGGATTGCCAATAATACCTACGAATCCGGCAAAAGTTTTCAAATTTGTACTATTTTAAATTGAATTTATAACCAATTCATACCTTTAGTAAAAAAAGTAAACACGATAGGTAGCGGTATCCAAAAATACGCTGGCTTGAATACTAGCAAGGCTATTGTCAATGATAGAGCGAGTAAAAATATCAACCACGTTTTAGCGTTAGATTGGTTTTTAGTAGAGGTCATGATGATGAAATTGTTTATTTTTGCAAATATAAATTGAATGTAACAAAAGTACATTATTTTGCGTTGTAATAATTAAATTAAACCATTTATATAAAATAACATTGCGTTGTACTATTTTAATTATATTGTTTCAATTGCTAGGTAGTGCTATGCTGCAAGGACAACCTTCTTTCCAAGATTGTACAGGTGCATTGCCTATCTGCCAACCTATTTATTCTACTAACGAATACATAGAAGGCAATGGCAATATTACTGAAATAAACGATGACCAAAACCCTTGCCAATTGAACGAATCGAACGCAACGTGGTATTATTTCACCCCTCAAACCAACGGCCTGGTTGGTTTTTTAATAACTCCAAACGACCCAAACGATGATTACGACTGGGGCGTGTATAACATAACCAATTACAATTGCAATAATCTTAACAATGCAGCAGCATTGGTGAGTTGCAACACAGCGGGTAGCACCTCCTTCGACCCCGGTTGCAATGGCCCCACGGGCTGCACAGGTGCCACGTCTAGCACCACTGCCGACCCAGGTTGTGCATCTGGCAATTCGCCTTTCAATGCCTTGATACCCGTACAAGCAAACAATACGTACGTGCTTTTGTTGAACAATTGGACGGGCAGCACCAATGGATATACTATTGATTTTAGTGCCTCAACAGCTACTATTTATGACATCACGGCACCAGTAATAACCGATACGGTTGCTCTCATTTGCCCCAACCGCAACTATATACAACTCAACTGCAATGAGAAAATAAAAGTAAATACTATCACCGCTACTGGCTCGGAGTTCTACATCACAGGTCCCTCAAGCATTAACATAATAAGTGCGGCCAATGGCGATGCAGCACAGCCCAATTATACAGATAAAATAAACTTATATTTTTCTTCTATTACAATAAGCGGCAACTACTGGCTTCATTGGCGCAATGGCACAGACGGCAATACATTTAGCGACCCATGTGATAATTTTGTTCCCTACGATTCTATGCTATTAGAAGTCCTGCCGCAGTTTGTGGTTACACTTATAAAAGATAAAGAAGAGCTATGCGACGGCGGGGTTATCACTATTAACAACACAACCGATGTGCCCGCTATTTATAACATAAACGATTATAGTTGGTTGGACAACGGTACTTTAATAAGCACTAACCAAAACCTAGGAACTATAAACCTATCGAGCGGATCGCATACTATCGAGTTGCAGATTAATACCCAACAATGTGGTGTTTTCAAATCATCTACTACTGTTCAAGTTTGGGATTATCCTCGTTTTGATTTGCCTGAAGCCTATGTTATTTGCCCTGATTATACGCATCAGCTTACTGCTTTTGCTGATTTTGCTTTCGTAACTTACAATTGGAACAACGGTGATTCTAATTCAATAACTTCATACACTAGTCAATATCCTTATGCAACTTGTGTTACAGAGATTTTTGGTTGTAAGTGGACGGATACGATGATGATTTATAACAATTGTAATTTTCAAATTCCTAATGCTTTTACTCCTAACGGAGACGGACTAAATGATTATTTTTACCCGATAGTTGATAATGATATAAGCGGTGTTTTTAGAATATATTCAAGGTGGGGAGAAAAAGTATTTGAGACCGAAGATTTGAAACAAGGGTGGGACGGTACATTCAAAAATTCACCTTGCAACACAGGAGTATTCGTATATTATTTGTATTTGTATAATATTGCAAACTCTACTGACATTATAAAAGGCAATGTTACTTTGTTGCGATAATGTAAATACATCTTCCTATTCTGTATTTTTATAATCAACTTACCTACAAAAAAAATGGAGCAAAATAAATATATTTTACTCCATTACTATTTAGAAATCGATATACTGTAATTATCTTCGGTTCATAAACATCATAATATAATATAATAAAGTTACCAACGACCCAACAGCAGCAACTACATACGTCATTGCTGCCCATTTTAAGGCATCTTTAGCATTGTCATGTTCATCGGATTGTAGTGTATTAGTTCGCTCAAGCCAGGCCAATGCACGTGCACTAGCATCAAACTCAACGGGTAGCGTTACAAATGAAAACAACGTAGTTAAAGCAAACATACAGATACCCGCTAAGAGTAGATACGGAAATATTGTAATTAACAAAACACCAGCTAATAAAACCCATTGCATAATGTTGGAGCTGAACTGCACAACAGGCACTAACTTGCTACGCAATTGCAAAAAAGAATACATAGTAGCGTGTTGTACCGCATGACCACATTCATGCGCTGCTACTGCCGCTGCTGCACATGACCTTCCGTCATACACTTCGGGGCTTAGATTAACTGTTTTGTCAGCAGGATTATAATGATCGCTAAGAAAACCTGGAACGCTAACTACTTTTACGTCTCTAATATCGTTATCGTACAACATTTTTTCAGCTATTTCCTTACCAGACAAACCATTGCGAAGGGCTATCTGACTGTACTTTTCAAACTTTCCTTTGAGACGGGATTGCACCAAGAAGCTCAATCCCATGATAATTGCCATTAATAAAAAACCCATTTTTTTGAAATTTAATTTGTTAAAAAATAAATACTACAAAAAGCATGCTAACTGAGTGTATGTGCCAATTTGCCAGTCTGCAACTAAGCACTTAATGAAGCTTTTAAACCATTTTTTGTTATTACTAAATAATAATTTTCGTTTTCAAAATTATCAACAGTAGCAATATCAAAAAATGTTCCTTCTTTATTTTCCTGTAGTTTTACATATTTCAAATCTAGCAAAGCGCGCAATGTAACAACTAATACTTCCCTATCATTTTCATAATTTAAAGCATGAAAAGTGGTAGGAAAGTACACTTGCTCGAGCAACTCTAAATACTGATTAGACAGCACTCTTAGCAGTAGGTATTATCTTAATAATACGAAACCAATGCAACACTTTCAAAGCCAAGAATGTAATGTCAAATTCAAACCAACGCTTAGCAAAATTAACTGACGTTGGGAATTTGTGGTGGTTATTTTGGAATAATTCTCCCATCAAAAGCACACCAAAAGGAGAAGAATTTTGAGAATGATCACCGTTAGAATAATTTTGATATCCGTACTTATGACCACACCAATTAACTACTGCACCTTGCACAGGACCCATCAAAAAATGAACAGGTAGTAGCAACATCCAAAACCAAGACAAATCAAAGTATTGTATCAAAAATGCATAAACCAATGAGTATAAAACACCCCACGCAACACGAGTGATTATGTGATCTCCAAATTTATCAAAACCTTTCCATTGAGGTAAATCGTGACAAAATTTAGAGGCAGCTGTGAGCTTGCCAGACACAAAACCATTATAAATATCTTTGGTGTGCAACATCATGCCAAACACATCTTTAAAGAAATGAGGAGAGTGTGGGTCTTGCTCGGTATCGCTGTGCTCGTGGTGCATACGATGCATAACCGCATAAGCACTGGGCACTAAGTACGATGAGCCTTGAGTGAACCACGTCAAAAAGTGAAATATCTTCTCCCTCACCTTGCCTGTAGTGAACATTTTGTGGGAGGCATAACGATGCAAAAACGTAGTGTGAAAAAATAAAGAAGTAAACCAATGCGCAAAAAATAGCATTAAAATAATCCACATAAGAAAGTAAATTTTGTTTAATTAAAATATAAATATTCTACAAAGTAACGGTATTTTTGGGAATTATTCAATACTTAAAAACTATTAACTATATTACTTATGTTATTCAATGATTCGATAGCTACATATTGTGAGCAACATTCTAGTAAATACTATGATGTATTTG
>JAYVJZ010000045.1:0-2734 GCA_043768865.1 Sphingobacteriales bacterium | reverse complement strand
ACTTGCGTTGTTTTTCAATTCAGCAAGCTGATGAAACAAAAACCCGAAAGCGTTGCAAAATCAATAGGCGAATATTTAGTTGATGCTATCGATGAGCTAGAGAGCTTTACTGTTATTCAAGGTTTTTTAAACTTAACATTAAAAGATGAATTTTGGTTAGCACAGTTTGAAACAATTAGCGCTGCTACTAACTTCGGACAGCTACCGAAGCAAGAGGCTACTATAATGATTGAATATTGCGGGCCGAATACCAACAAACCCCTACACCTCGGGCATTTACGCAATGTGGTATTAGGTTTTTCGATGATAAGAATCAAAGAAGCTGCTGGCTATAAGGTTATAAAAGCAAATATTATAAACGACAGAGGGGTGCATATCTGCAAAAGTATGTATGCTTGGATGCACTATGGCAATGGTGAAACACCAGAAAATACGGGTATCAAAGGAGATCATTTGGTTGGGAAATATTATGTACTTTTTGATAAAAAACTAAAAGAAGAAATGGCTGATTTGATTGCTAAAGGCAGCGATAAAGAAACTGCCAAAAAAAAATCAACCCTTTTGTTGGCTATTCAAAACATGCTTAATGACTGGGAGATGGGCGATGCTGAAGTACTTAGCGTTTGGAAAATGATGAATTCTTGGGTGTTGAAGGGTTTTGAAGAAACATATAAAAATATTGGGATACACTTTGACGTCAGTTATTTTGAAAGTGAAAACTACCTATTTGGAAAGCAGTTGATAGAAGAAGGATTGCAGCAAGGGATATTTTTTAAGAAGGACAACAACTCGATATGGGTTGATTTAACTGCTGAAAAATTAGACGAAAAACTGTTGCTTCGTGGCGATGGTACGAGTGTTTACATCACGCAGGACATCGGCGTAGCAGTCAAACGATTCGATGATTATGCTGCCCTAAAAGGCATAACATATACCGTTGGCAATGAGCAAGAGTATCATTTCAAAGTATTAAAAAATGTATTAAAAAAAATGGGTAAGCCCTATTGGGAGGGCATCTACCACTTATCGTATGGCATGGTCAACCTACCCGAAGGCAAAATGAAAAGCCGTGAAGGTACGGTGGTTGATGCAGACGATTTATTAATGCAAATGAAAAATGATGTAGTAGAAATGATGCAAAATGCAGGCAAATCAACCGATTGGGGGCAGGAGGCACTAATCGAAATAAGCCGAATAGTGAGCCTAGGAGCACTCAAATATTTTTTATTAAAAGTAAAATCAACTAAAAATATTGTTTTCAATCCGGCTGAAAGTATTGACCTACAAGGCAATACTGGCCCATTTATTCAATATAGTTATGCGAGGACAAGAAGTATTTTGCGCAAACAAAATGTAAACGAAAAACTCGAAATATCGCAACGTACTCTTACTCCTACAGAGCGGGAGCTTCTCGTTGTTTTATGTGAATTTGAAAATCAAATTACGCTTGCTTCTAACGAAAATGACCCAGCTCACATTGCAAATTATGCATATTCGATTGCTAGAAATTTTAATAAATTTTATCAAGAAGAGAGCATTATCAACGCACCTGACAACAAGAAAATGTTTCGTTTACAATTAACCCAACTAGCCTCTAAAGTATTATCTAAAAGCCTCTATTTGTTGGGCATTGAGGCACCAGAAAAGATGTAATAATTTTATTTTTTTGTACTATAAAATACCCTTTTCCCAACCTTATCAAAACACAAAGTATAGACATTTTCATCACTCACTTTTTGCCAACTTTTACCCGCATTATACGTAATATAAAGTCCATTGCCACCAGTTATAATTATATCACTGTTGATAGGAGATATTTTGACACAAGACACATACGACGGGCCTTCCTTAGTGTTTAAGTTTACCCAACTTGCACCCTCGTCTTCGCTTACAAATATCGTTTTTCTATTGCTAGTTTGACGTTTATAATCGCCTCCTGCTATCACTATTTTGTTGTTAATTTTTGAAATATCGATGCTGTATATTCCCTGCATACTTGAATCTTGCAACATAGGAGTATTTTTGGCAAGATGCTCCTCCCCTTCGCTATTTTCAAATAATAATCTACCACTTTGGCCTCCTGTTGCAAATACAATTCTGCCATCTAGTTCATTGATATTAGAATTGCTAGACGCAAACGCAACTTCGTTTTTCTGGGCTTTAGGAATAAATCTTGCATCCACATTTTGCCAAGTGGTACCTCCGTCTGTACTTGTTAAATTTTGAAAAACTGAATCAATAGGATCACCCAAAACATACCCATATTTATCATCTAAAAAATAGATGCAATCGATAAATGCCTGTGGACGTTTGTCAACATATACCTCTACAAAAGTAGTCGCATTATCAAAACTTTTTAATAAAAAAGCAGGTGAGCCTGCATTAGCCACCACAATAGTCCCGTTATCTAGCACTGCAATGCTTCTATAATCCAATGTGTCGCTCGTGCGAATGGGTTTTTCAAATTTCAAAACCCCGTTTGACCAACACCCTATAGCCCCACTACTTGTTACATACCACACGTCATTATTAGCAGCTACTGCAATGCCCCTGCTTTGTGTACTAACTTTCACAAAATCAACTCGTTGTCTTGCATTTTGAGCATTTGATATAGTTACAATACTGGTCAATAAAATTATAATAAAATACGATTTGAATACATACATACTTGTAAATTTTGACTTAAATTAAACAAGCACTAAATTACGAGTTTTTGAATAGCAATACGTGTTTT
>JAYVJZ010000044.1:0-2158 GCA_043768865.1 Sphingobacteriales bacterium | reverse complement strand
CTCGGCGAATATGCCGAATATATTACACAATTGTTTGGGTATGATAAGGTGTTGCCAATGAATACAGGCGTTGAAGCCGTCGAAACAGCTATAAAACTCGCACGCAAGTGGGGCTATGAAAAAAAAGGTATTCCCTCGATGCAAGCTAAGATAATAGTTATAGAGCACAACTTTCACGGTCGCACCACCGGCGTTATATCGTTCTCCTCCGACCCCGGCAGCTACGGCAATTTTGGGCCCTATTTGCCAGGGTTCATTCATGTGCCGTACAACGACATCAAAGCGCTCAAAAACGCCTTATTAGACAAGCACGTATGTGGCTTTTTAATAGAACCAATACAAGGAGAAGCAGGTGTAGTAGTGCCTGACGACGATTATTTAGTACAAGCCCATCAACTGTGCAAAACGCACAACGTACTATTCATAGCCGACGAAATACAAACGGGGTTAGGTAGAACAGGCGAAATGCTTGCTATCGATCATGTAGGCATACAGGCCGATATTTTAATCTTAGGAAAAGCCCTAAGCGGAGGCACACTGCCCGTAAGTGCAGTACTCTGCAACGACGCAATCATGCTTTGCATTCAACCAGGAGAGCACGGCTCAACATACGGAGGCAACCCACTCGCCTGCAAAGTAGCCATGAAAGCATTAGAAGTGCTACAAACCGAAGGAATGATAGAAAATGCCGCCGTTATGGGGCAAATATTCAGAAGCCGAATGCAGGCATTAGTTGGGCAAGGCACCGTCAAATTGGTGAGAGGCAAAGGGCTGCTTAATGCCATCGTAATCGAAGATAATTTACCATTCACCGCCCTTGATATATGTGTTGCTATGATGCACAATGGGCTTCTAGCTAAGCCCACACACGGAACTAAAATCCGCTTCGCACCACCTTTGGTTATTAACGAAGATCAAATGCACGAATGCTGCGATATTATCATCAATACAATAAAAGGATTTCAAAACTAAATATTTTTTTTATACCCAAACTATATGCCCCTCAAAACACTACTAGCCACACTACTACTCTGTTTATCAACAACAATTCACGCCCAGGAGCTATCCCATATAACCAACAAAAAAGGTAGTAATATACATTTCACCCCCATCAAAGAAATAGCCACAACATCTGTCAAAAGTCAGGATCAGAGCGGTACATGCTGGAGTTTTGCCACCCAATCATTTTTAGAATCAGAAATATTGCGTACCAACAACACAGAAGTAGATTTAAGTGAAATGTTCATTGTACGCAAATGTTACGAAATGAAAGCCGATAAATACATTCGTATGTTTGGTAAAACTAACTTCAGCGCAGGCGGAGAGCCACACGACGTGATGATGGTAATAAAAAATTATGGATTAATGCCACAAAACGCCTACCCAACCCTACAAGACAACATAGACCACACCGAGCTCGACAATGTTACTTCTGGCTTTGTAAATGCACTTATAAAAAGCACAGATAAAATATCGAAAAAATGGAAAGTAGCCTTCAACGCACTGCTAGACTCATATTTAGGCACCGAAGTACAAAGTTTTCAATATAATAACAAAACCTACACACCGCTAACCTTCGCAAACGATATGAACATCAACCCCGATAATTATATCGAAATAACCTCATTCACCCATCATCCGTTCTACACAACATTCATCATGGAAGTGCCTGACAACTGGGCTTGGGGCAAAGTATATAACGTCCCCTTAGCTGATTTGACAGCCATAACCGACCACGCAATAACCAACAATTATTCCCTTGCTTGGGCAAGCGATGTCTCCGAAAAAGGTTTTCAATTCAAAAACGGAATTGCCATTTTACCAGAATTAGAACTCGAAAACACCACGATAGCTCAACGCGATAGCCTCTTCAACAACCCCGTAGCCGAAAAACAAATCACCCAAGAGATGCGTCAAGACGGATTTGACACCTATGCCACACAAGACGACCACGGCATGCACATCAACGGCCTGTTCAAAGATCAAACTGGAAAAGAATATTATAGAGTCAAAAATTCATGGGGCACCAAAAACGACAGCAAAGGGTATTTCTATTGTAGTAAGGCATATTTTCAATACAAAACTACCTGTATTATGGTTCACAAAAACGCCCTACCTGCCGACATCAAACGCAAGCTAGGCCTTTAAAAAAACCAAT
>JAYVJZ010000043.1:0-4524 GCA_043768865.1 Sphingobacteriales bacterium | reverse complement strand
TATTCAAGCAATAGGCCATTCCTGTTGCTTCATTTTTTAATTGTACTTTTCTATGTGTTTACTTTATTAGGATAAACAAAAAAGGAATTCGCATCATGTACAAATTCCTTTTTATTACAATATCATATTATAGGATAAAATTACTTACGTAATCCTAATTTTTCGATTAATGAGCGGTATCCGTTCAAATCTTTTGATGCAAGGTATTTTAATAAACTCTTGCGCTGACCTACCATTTTCAACAAAGATCGTGTTGAATGATGGTCTTGTTTGTTGGTTTTTAAGTGTAATGAAATATCATTAATACGTTGTGTAAGCATTGCTACTTGTCCTTCTGTGCTGCCCGTGTTTTTTGGTGAACCACCAAACTGGGTAAACATTTCAATTTTTTGTTCTTTGTTGAGTGTTGACATGAATTATTTTTTATATTTTCGTTGCAAAAGTACAACACTTATTGTTAATAATCAAATAAATAAATTGTCTAAGCAGTATTTAATTTCAGTAGCAACAGCAGACGAGCTTTCGCCACTATTTATCGCAGGTGCATTGCCTTGCAGTGTGCTTATCACAGGGGTAGGCATGATGCAATGTGCAAGTACTTTGAGTTATTATTTATCACAACATACCTTTGATTATATTTTGCATGTGGGCATAGCAGGGGCGGTTAATAAAACCTTTAAGATAGGGGAGTTGGTTCAAGTTAATAAAAGTTATATGCCCGAACTTGGTTGCGAAAATAAGGAAGATTTTATTCCAATCGACCAATTAGGTCTTTCTAATTATGCACCGTTTGAGTTTGAAAACACATCGCTTGACGTAACACAATTGAAGCTGGCCACGGCTTGGTCAGTCAATAAAGTGCATGGCTTTCAACCCACTATAGATGCAACATTTTTACGGTACAAGGCCGATATAGAAACCATGGAAAGTGCGGCTATAGCCTCTGTATGTCAGCGTTTTAAAATTCCTTTTAATGAGGTGCGTTGTATTTCAAATTATGTTGAAAATAGAAACCGTGCCGCTTGGGATATACCGCTCGCTATTCATAATTTATGCAATTATGTTTCAGTTTTTAGTTGGCCTCAATAATTTAATTTATTACAACATTTTATTTTTATTTTAGATAGATGCAATCCCTTATATACTCCGATTGGAAGGCAATTTTAAATGATGAATTTAAAAAAAAATATTTTAATGATATACTCCTTAAACTCAACAATGAAAGGGAAGCGGGTTATATCATATATCCACCTTTCAACCAAATATTCAACGCCTTAAATCTAACTCCATTCAGCAAAGTACGAGTGGTAATAGTAGGCCAAGACCCATATCACGGCATCGGTCAAGCCAATGGGCTTGCGTTTTCTGTAGCTGCTCATAGCACTGTACCGCCATCTTTACGTTCTATTTACAAACAGCTGCTATTAGAAAATTGTATTAATTCTATTCCTTTGTATGGAGATTTAACACATTGGGCTTTGCAAGGTGTTTTATTGTTGAATCATACACTCACCGTCCGTGCTGACAGCCCTGCGTCTCATGCCAACTATGGCTGGCAGGCACTAACAGATTTTTGTTTGCAGCAACTTTCAGTGCACCATAATCACTTAGTTTTTTTGCTTTGGGGCAATCATGCGAAGTCAAAATTACACCTCATCGATGTGTCGAAACATTTAGTATTAACTGCTGCACATCCGTCGCCTTTGAGCGCAAACCGAGGTTTTTTTAATTGCAATCACTTCACTAAAACGAACGATTATTTACAAAAAAACCACTTAAAAAAAATAATATGGTAACCAATAAAATTCAACTAAAAATGAATGAAGTAACAACCCAACAAACACATCTCTATGCTAGTCTTGGAGCTATTACATTCTATGAAAGTTATGCTCAATTCAATTCGGAAACCAACATGATTGAATATATCAATAAATCATTTTTTTACAATCAATTGCAATCAGATATTGAGGCGAATGTGGGGTCGTATTTTATATTTTGGGAAAATGAAACACCTATCGGTTATGCGAAAGTTAACTATACTATTTATCCAGATTGTGCTCCTACATTAGTAGGAAATATTGCTGAGATTCAACGTATTTATTTATTGAAATCAGCTCAAAAAAAAGGAATAGGAGGGGTAGCATTCAATGAAATTATAAACTATTTAATCACAAAAAAAATTGATTACTTATGGCTTGGCGTTTGGAAAAACAACGCTAATGCGATTGAATTTTATCATAAAATGAATATGAAAATTATAGGAGAAAGAATATTCGAGCTTGGCACTCAGGTGTACGATGATTATATTTTTGGATTGTCAATCTCGCAATCTTAAATCGAAAAATCAAACTACATTTCACCAACGATATCGATATTAAAAATTATATATAAAACTCGAACTGTCGTACTTTTGTAAAATACACTTTTAAAGAAAAAAATGAACAACTACAATCTCACACTGCCGCTCGAATTAGTTGCAAAAAAAATTGAAAATAATCAGCGCATCGACGAAGCAGATGCCTTGATGTTATACAACGAAGCACCCCTAGCGATGCTCGGCTACTATGCCAACGTAATACGAGAAACCAAAAACGGAAACAACGTTTTTTTTAATAGAAATATACACTTAGAACCTACCAATCTTTGTGTTTTTTATTGTAAATTTTGTAGTTATAGTAGAACGTTAAAAGAATCTGAAGAAGGCTGGTTTATGAGCGTTGAAGATATGCTCACTGAGTTAAAAAAACATGATCATAAACCAATTACAGAAATACATATTGTGGGAGGTGTACATCCTAAATTAACCCTCGATTTTTTTTGCGATGCACTTATGAAAATCAAAGCCCATCGGTCCGATTTGCACATCAAAGCCTTCACCGCAGTTGAGTTGGAGTATATGTTTCGCAAAGCTAAAGTTACGTATGCTCAAGGATTTGAACGATTGAAAGCGAGCGGATTAAACTCTATACCGGGCGGCGGTGCTGAGATATTTGATACTGAAATACGAGAAAAAATATGTGCAGACAAATGCAATGCCGAACAATGGCTTGGCATACATAAAGCAGCACATCTACTCGACATACCTAGTAATTGTACCATGCTATATGGCCATTACGAAACCTACCACCACCGCATTGACCACATGATGCAACTCAGAAATCTACAAGACCAAACCAATGGATTCAATACTTTTATACCATTGAAGTACCGCAACGAAGGCAACAGCATGAGCCACTTGACCGAAACCACAATTATCGAAGACCTAAAATGCTATGCTATCGCACGCATATATTTAGACAACATACAACACCTAAAAGCCTATTGGCCCATGCTCGGACGCGAAACTTCGCAGCTCACATTGCAGTTTGGGGTCGATGATATCGATGGAACTATCGACGACACTACCAAAATATATAGTATGGCAGGCAGCGAAGAGCAAAATCCAACCCTAACCACACAACAGTTGGTAGAAATGATAAAATCAGCACGACGCACTCCCATAGAACGTGATACGCTATATAACACTATCACAGACCACACGCACACATCGTTCGAAACGCCTACAACTCATGCCTATCATGCGTTGCCAGTTATAAATTAGCATCAAAGAAACAAATGTAAATATCAAACACAGGTCGCAAGACCACAC
Organism: Sphingobacteriales bacterium; assembly: GCA_043768865.1. GTDB lineage: Bacteria > Bacteroidota > Bacteroidia > Chitinophagales > JAYVJZ01 > JAYVJZ01. The sequence goes on along the minus strand of JAYVJZ010000043.1, from coordinate 875 downwards.
CGTTAAAATAATCATTACTAAAAAATAATACAACAATAAAAATCAATTAAAATATGCAAAATATAGCTGTAATAGGGGCTGGCACTATGGGTAACGGCATCGCACATGTGTTCGCAAAAGCAGGATTCAACGTAACGCTAATCGACATGCAAGCCGCACAATTAGAAAAAGCCCTCGCCACTATCAACAAAAACCTCCAACGCCAAGTAGTAAAAGCACAAATAACAGAGACCGAACTAGCCGCTACTTTAGCCAACATTACCACCGCAACGTCAATCGCAACAGGCGTTCACAACGCAGACCTGATAGTAGAAGCAGCAACCGAAAACGTAGCATTAAAATTAAAAATATTTCAAGAAATCGATGCCCACGCACCCTCACACTGCATACTAGCTAGCAACACCTCATCTATCTCAATCACTAAACTAGGAGCCGCAACCACCCGCCCACAGCAGGTGATAGGCATGCATTTCATGAACCCCGTTCCAATCATGAAACTAGTTGAAGTTATCAATGGTTATGCAACCGACGCAACAATAACCAATCAAATACTCAGCACCTGCACAGCACTAGGCAAAACCCCCGTAGTGGTCAATGATTACCCGGGCTTCGTCGCCAACAAAATCCTAATGCCAATGATTAACGAAGCTATCATCACCCTATTCGAAGGCGAAGCAGGCGTAGAAGAAATAGATACTATCATGAAACTCGGCATGGCCCACCCTATGGGACCGCTGCAATTGGCTGATTTCATAGGACTCGACGTATGCCTGAGCATTTTGCAGGTGCTCCACGACGGTTACGGCAACCCTAAGTACGCACCCTGCCCACTTCTCGTCAATATGGTACAAGCCGGACACCAAGGCATCAAAAGC
>JAYVJZ010000042.1:0-14750 GCA_043768865.1 Sphingobacteriales bacterium | reverse complement strand
CCTTGCTGTGCGGTTTCAAATTGCTTCAACTGCTCAGGGGTGATATTGCTCGGGTCTATCGTAATAGAAGTCGCCTTAGAGCGCGCTTCCGTAACGGCGATAATGGTGCTTTGCTCAAAATCGGCATATCCTTTTACGGTATTTACCAAATTGGGAATCAAATCACTGCGACGTTGATAGGCACTTTGCACATTGCCCCATTGGCTTTTGCACTCCTCATCGCTCCCTACCATGCTGTTATAAGAGCATGAACTGAGGCTGCTACTCATCACTAACATCATCATAAAATAGAAAATCTTTTTCATACTTTTTTTATTTAATTTAATTAAGATGCAAATTTCGTATAATTTTTCATAATAATATCATATATTTATATTCCAAAGTTTATAGTCTATAACACATCAATTTTTTGATTTAATTATGCTCCGCTACAGTTTGCTATTATTGTTTAGCTTGTCTTATTTTTTAAGTAAATCACAAGCAGAACTGCAATTGAATTTAGATAAATTCACAAACGAAAACGGCTTGAGCCAAATTACTATTAACGCAATAGCTCAAAGTGAAGATGGGTTTATTTGGATAGCCACCGAAGATGGATTGAACCGATATGATGGCAAAGAATTTGTTATTTATGAAAATGTGTTTACCCCTGACGACACTATATTTTTTGATCATATCACACACATAGTTCCTAACCTAGACGGCACGCTGTGGCTCTCCTGTTGGGGGGCAGGCGTTATTTTGTTTAATCCTTATACATTAAAGGGTGAATGTTATTCAAGTAGCCAATCCAATCACAATTACTTATTTTCTCAGGTGTATTATACCTTAGAAAAAACAACGAACAACGCTATATGGGCGGCAAGTGAAAACGGGATTGAAATTATTGATTTAACAATCCAAAAAAATACATTAATCAACTTTGATTTATACACAAACTATGTGCAGGCTATTAAGCAAGTCAATGATTCGATTATAGTGGTTGCTATTGATGGGCTTGGCATCTATGTATTTAATCTTTTTACGTATCAGCTACTCAGTGTTATCAATGAATCAGACCTTGGGGCAGCAGGCGATCTGCGAGTAGATATCTCGAGCTTGTATTACGAAAATAATAATCTATACGTGTTTTGTACAGAAGGCATTAGGTTGTGCAAATTTCAATCGAGCGACGGTTTGTTTTGTACCATTGAAACCCCTCAGCCTGCTTGGTTTGCTTCATTGCCCGCCAATGTTGAAATCAATCAAGTAGTCAAAGATACTAAGCTCAATTATTGGGTGGCTACCAAAGGCATGGGATTGTATCGCATGAGCGACTTAGGTGGTACTAGCTACGACCGCATCGTCGCAAAACCTGGCTTGAGCAATAGATTAAACACTAATTATATTCAAACCGTGCTTGAGGATAACCAAAACAATATATGGATTGGCACCACTGACGGGTTCAATAAGTACAATGAAAGCAAACAATTTGTGACGGTATATAGAACCAACGAAAAAGATATTTCAAAGCAACTCAATGTAGTGTATGGTATGCTAACCCTTAATGATACGATTGCTTTCGTCTGTAGCGATGATAATTTATATGTTTTCAATCTCATCAAAAACACCTTTGAGGCAGTCCCTTCGAGTATTGAAAAATCATTTTATTATAGTTTATTTTATGACCCTCTGGGCAATGTTTTAGTTACAAGCGAAGAGCAATTGATGTATATAAAAAAATCAGGCAACACCTTCACCCTCAACGACGCAACTGAGTTGTATCCGGCACTCGCTTATTTTAATAAAAATCATTACAATATTGCCAATATCAAATATATAGGCAACTACAACTACATAATAGGCTTGCGCAACGTTGATAATATCTACAGTTACAACTACAAAACCGACGAGCTAAAAGCACTTAAAACAAAAAACAAAAATGGCGAAACCATGCCTTTAGGTGGCATAAATGAGCTATATGTAGCCCCCAACAATGACCTTTGGATAGCCTCTGACAACGGGTTCGGTAAATACGATTTAGCGAAACAAGAAATAGACATGTTGCAACCTGGTGCGGGCAACCCCGAGGCTATTAAAAGCAAAATCGTATTAGCATTGTTGCAAACCGATAGTAGTATGTGGGTGGCCACGTATGGTGGTGGGCTATACAAATACAACCTCCACACGAAGCAATACACCAACTTTAACATACTCAATGGATTTCCTAATAACTCTTGCTATAGCATCATACAAGATAGCAATCAAAAGATTTGGGTAAGCACCAATAGGGGCCTTGTCAAGCTCGAGCCTAGCAACAACAAAATCGATATTTTTACCACTAACAACGGCCTGCAGTCCAATGAATTTACACAATATGGAAGCTACAAAAGCAAAAGTGGTATGATGTATTTTGGCACTACAAAAGGCTTTGTGAGCATTGATCCCAATAGAATACGCACCACATCTAAGCTACCCAAAGTTCAGATAAGCGATGTAATCGTTTATAAAAATCAACAATTAAGTAAAATAAAAATAGATAGTAACAACACAATAACCCTCGACCCTGAGGTTACTGCAATCACTATTAACTACATAGCCCTTGATTTTCAAGTTGATTTTGAATACAAATACGCATATCAAGTTACGAATTTTAACGAAAATATAGTTAACACAACAAGCAACACGCTGACGCTTCCCTTGAAAAACCCCGCCACATATACGCTCTCTATAAAAGCTATAGACAACAATAACAACACTTCCCCTGAGGCCACACAACTAAAAATTATAAAAAAACCATATTTTTATGAAACCATACTATTCAAGCTATTCCTTTTGTTGTTATTGTTAATGTTGATTTTATTCATAGTTTATCTCTACTCGAGCAACGTTTTGGCACGCAAGCAGAAAGAAGACGCACAGAAATCAGAGCAATTCAAATCTCATTTTTTAGCCAATGTCAGCCACGAGATACGCACCCCTATGAATGCGATTATGGGATTATCAACGCTACTTTCTCAGCGGTTTGTAAAGAAAACGGAAGAGCATGAATTGAGCAATAACATCAAAAAAGCATCGGAGTCCCTTTTGGTTTTAATCAACGATCTACTTGATTTATCAAAAATAGAAACAGGTAATTTTACATTTTCGCAAGCACCATTTTCGTTGAACGAATTACACAAAAACACCCTAGCTATAGTAGCACAAAAAGCAACAGAAAAAGATATTAAAATAGTGTGCCACATAGCCCCAAACCTGCACGATAACTATCTTGGCGACCCGGTGCGGCTGCGTCAAGTGCTCTTAAACTTATTGGACAATGCAATAAAATTTAGTAACAATAACAACGTAGCATTACATTGCACACAACTAGAAAACCTCAACGGATTAGCGACTTTGCAATGGCAAATTATTGACACGGGCATCGGTATAAGCGAGAAGAACATCAATAAGATATTTCAAAGATTTCAACAAGCTGACAACAATACGCAACTCAAATATGGTGGTAGTGGATTGGGATTGGCTATTTGCAAAAACCTTGTAGAACTTCAAAACGGAACTATCAATTGTACAAGCCTCGAAGGCAAGGGTACTAATTTTACTTTCACGCTTCCGCTTATTGTTACTGAATCTGTGCAGCTGCAAGGCACGAGTCAGTTGCCCTCCGATTGGTTAAATAAATTAAATTACTTAAAAATATTGGTTGCTGACGACAACGTTATGAACCAAATAGTTGCTAAAAAATTATTAAAATCCAAATTGCCAAATTGCACGATTACCACTGTCGCTAACGGCCAAGAAGTGCTTGATAGCATTGCCACAGAAGGCTATGATATTATACTGATGGATATGCAGATGCCCGTGCTGTCGGGCGTAGAGGCCACCGAGGCGATACGCAAACTAACTACTCCAAAAAACACTATCAAAATCATCGCCCTCACGGCCAATGCACAACCTGCTGAACGCCTCGTATGCTTGCAGGCGGGCATGAACGATTATGTTTCGAAGCCCTATGAGATAGAGCATCTTTTAAGTGTAATATATGATGTGCTTTGAGCTGCTTGACTACCGTTTGTTTTTAGTATTTAAAAATTTGTGCCGCATTACTTTTATTCGCCTCTAAGCAACACGATAGGCGGGCTTCTGCTTCGAATTCAATCTTGGCTAGGTGCTAATTTTGTATTCATTTTATAAAATTACAATCTCCATTTTACATATTTAATACTACGCCCGTCATCTAAGTGCATTTTTTCATAATACGTTGTAACATCGGTGAGCAGGGTGTCGACACACGTGCCGTTATGCACATCCGCATAATATTCCAACTCCTCGGCGTTTTTCAGTTGCAATTGCTCGCGGGCATATTGCACATACGCATCATCGTCGTGCTTTAAGTGAAGTGTCGCCTGCGCCGTCGCTATGCTTTTGTACAATGTTAGAAACCGTGGCGACACTAAACGTCTTTTCTCATCGCTTACGTTAGGATACGGGTCTGCAAAGGTAATCCAGATGCTTGTTACACTTTTTGGTTGAAAAAACTTGGTTATATTCAATAGTTGGCATCGCAAAAATGCAACATTGTTCAACCCTTTATCTAATGCTTTTTTTGCGCCATGCCATAGGCGATTGCCCTTGAGGTCGATGCCCACGAAGTTGCGGTCGGGATGGCGTTCTGCTAGGGCCAAGGTGTATTCTCCTTTGCCACATGCTACCTCTAGGGTTATGGGTGCTTCGTTGCCGAAGTACTGCTGCCAATGGCTTTTGAGCAATACGGTTGTTCCCTGTTGTACCATCACCTCTTCTGTTAGCCAATCAGTGTGTTCAAATACGTTTGCAAAACTATGTATCGCTTCAAACTGTGCGAGTTTGTTTTTGTTTGACTTCATTTTTTTTTAACTGCTATAAAAAGGTATTCACATTTTTGCAAAAATATAAAAATCTTACTCTTTACACGTATGCCGTAATGCTTTTCGTTATGATTATCAAAAACGTACTAATATCAAGAGCTCGCACAAGATATGTTGCTACAGACATGGCCTGTTTTTTTTATACTTCTGTCGAGTATATGCTTCGTACTACCTCTATTGCTTGTTATAATAAAATCACTATTGCTAGTGCCGAGGGATTGATTTAAAAAGCTACGATAGCTTGTTATTATAATCTAATTGACCAACTAAAATGAAAGACAATTGAAAGAATACAGTAGTACGTTATACCAATTAAAAAAAGAATAAATGATACAATGTTATATTCTCGCTACTTGCACGGTTATCCAGCTTAATTGAGTGAGATACTAAGCTGCGATAAGTGATATTATTACAAAAAAACAAATAGTAGGGCACAAGATAATACGCTGATATTTTTATCTCAAAAGCGTTACGTTACCCTTGAACGAACGCCTTACACCATCTAAATAACGTGCATCTAACACATAAATATAAACACCGGGGTCTAATTTTCTTCCTTTGAATAAACCGTCCCACTTAGGGTTTGAGCTTGCTTGTTCATACATCTTCTCGCCCCAACGGTTATATATTGTCATTGTTATTTCTGAGGTTGTTAATCCTACTACTTCAAACACATCATTGAGCTGATCGTCGTTAGGAGTAAAAGAATTAGGAATAAATATAGACCTATTGACTTCTACAAATATAGTAACGGTATCATAGGCTTCACACCCATTTTGGTCGTAAATACCAACTACATACTGCTGATCTTCTATCGGCTTGGCGAACGGGTTTTGGCATGTGTCGCAGTTAAGCGTTGGATTGGCCTGCCATATATACGTGTACAGCCCTATAGAGGGCACTCCTGTCGTTACTAGTTGTATGGCATCGCCTATTTGAATAGTGGCATTGTCTATTGTGTTTACATCTACGAACTCGACTTCTATTTGTTGTGCAACTACCACTTGGCAGCCTGCCCCGGCGGTTATTGTGAGCTCTATATCTTTAGGACCACTAGTGTTCCAAATCACTAAATAGGGCCCACCTAGAGCACCACTTACCACAGTACCATTATCAAAATCCCAATCATAAACTGATACAAAGGCAACATCACCTGTGTAGGTAATTAAAACAGGCTCTCCGAGGCATATAGTATCTTGTATATCAAACGTTGGGACGGGGGCATCCACCACATGCACCGTGAGGGTATCGTAAGTAGCGCATACGCCAAAGGCCGAAAGGTCATATACGATTTGATGATAGCCTAAGCCTGCAGTTGATGGATTAAAAACCCCTGCAGCGGTGATGCCTGAGCCTGAATAAACTCCTCCAACAGGTGTAGCAGCTAGTGTGAAGTTTTGGTTTTGATTACAGTACAATGTATCGTTAGTTGTGATATTTCCTTGCCCACCGGGGTTGATTAGTACATTGATAGGTTGGCAAATGATGCACCCCGTCAGTGAGCTAAATTGTATGTAATACGTACCTGACACACACACCTGAGATGGGTTAGGGAGCAAAGAGCCTGTGCAACCTACAGTAGAAAAATAAGCAAAACTACCCGGCTCAGATACTGTAACCAATGAAGGGTTAGTAAGATCTACGCATGTGCCGAAGCATACAGGAGCTGGGTCGGTGGTGGTGAAAGTGCAACATGTAAGGGGGGAAATAATGATTGGAATTACATCTGTAAACGAGCAACCATTCGCATCGGTAGCGGTTACTGTGTAGGTAGTGCTTGCTATTGGCGTTAGCGTAATGCTAGCTGTGGTTAAGCCGCCGGGTACCCAATTGAACCCAATAGGGGTGGTGCCTCCTGCGGCTACGGCGGTGAGGGTTATAGTTGCACCAGGACAAATATTTTGCCCTGCTCCTGCATCAACAGTAAGAGTAATGGGCTGTGTGATGTTGAATGTTATTACTGTATCGCAAGCTGCACCTGCTGTTTCGCCCGTTATCGTTACGTCGTCTATTGCAAAAGCTGGATCTAATCCTACCCCATTGTTATCATTCTCCCAACGAAACCCAACGCGCAAGTCGGGGATGCCTGCACATACTGCAGGTAGCGTAAGTGTTTCACATTGCCATGCTGTTGAATTATAATATTGTGCACCCAACGTAACCCAAGTAGCTCCACCGTCAATAGAATAAGACACATATCCAAGGTCTCCGTTTACACCAAGTGTACCGGCTTCGCCTTCACAACGCCAGTTAAAATCTAAACCAATATTTGTATATCCTACGGTGCTGATGCCTGAGGTCATAGGAGCGATTTTGGAAGTAGTCGTGTTAGTGAACCCACCGCCAGCATCATATATCGCTCCGTTGCCCAATAATCCACAAAATATGCTATTGCAAAATATGTGTAAGGTTCTGTCACCCGGTGTTACTAAATTGCCTGAACCACATACACCGTCCCACGATTCAAAATCGTCAATTACCCACAGATTCGCATCAACATCTTCAGCTCCTACGGAGATACCGGGGACAATCCAATTAACAGCACCGTCAAAATTATCAAAAAATAAATTTGTAACTGTACTCGACGCACTTGGGTTAGTAACTGTGCAAGAATAACTACCCGGCGATAATCCAGTTATATTGCTCGCTGTGCCTAGTCCGCCACTCCAATTGTAGGTGCACCCACTCGGCGTAAGTACTCCCGCAGCAGCTGCCCCGTCATTTAATCCATTGCAAGAGATGTTGGTGGTCGTTGGAGCTATGGTAAAGGCACATACTGACGAAACCCCACAAGAGGCTACCGCCGGAAAACCACCTATCGTAAGGCTGCACGCAGGATCAATACTGAACTGAGACGTAACAGAAGCAGGCAACCCATTGGCGGGTAAACTAACACTAAGAAAAGTGTAGCTTGTCGTACCTAGTAGAAAAAAATCGGGCACGAAGTTATACCCTACACTCCCAAATATCTCAAGCGTTCCCCCTGCGACTATAGGGTCAATGAAATCAATAGTAATATCGGCGAGATAAAAATCGTCAGTCGGGTCGCTAGGTGTACCTGCATCGTTGCAGGTGGTTATAGGCAATAAAGTAATGTTGAAGATAGTACATACCATCGATGCGTCGGTAGTATGTTGAGAAGATAGTGCGGCTGCGTCAGTCGGGCTTATTGTAGCTTTTAGAATAGTAGGGAGCAACGATATGCACAATGCTGCCAACAAAAATGTGCGTAAGTTTTTTGTCATATTTTTATTTTAACACACAATACTACAAATTTATTGTTATATGTAGCATTAAATTTTGAATAACTATTTAATCCAATCCCTGCCTTATTATTTTTGAATCGTATCATCAGCATCAATATAAACAATACCACAATTTGATAAATTACACCCTAAAAAGTAGTATAATTGCACAACAAATTTTAAAAATAATATGTTGCAAACCGACGCTATAGCCCCTGATTTCACTGCCCTTACTCATACGGGAGAGTCTTTTACTTTGAATGCTATCAAAGGCAAAAAGGTAATTTTGTTTTTTTACCCAAAAGACGATACACCCGGCTGCACTGCACAAGCCTGTAGCCTTAGGGATAATTACGGTGCATTACAAAAAGCAGGGTTTGAGGTAATAGGCATCAGCAAAGACACAGAACAAAAACATTTGAAATACAGAACTAAGTATGAATTGCCTTATAAGTTGATTGCCGATACGGATACTTTGATTAATCAAAAATATGAGGTTTGGGCTGAAAAAAAGTTTATGGGCAAAACCTACATGGGCACCTCTCGAACGACATTTATTTTAGATGAATTGCATATAATAAAACAAATAATTACGGAAGTAAACACGGCAAAACACGGCGAACAAATTTTAGATTTAATTCAATCTAACAACCTTTAAAACAACAAAAAAAGATTTTAAAATTATCCCACAAAGTGAAAAGTTAATCGCATTAAAAAAAATGACAACGCAACACTTCGACCACCAAGACATACTCAACCTAGAGCAACGATATAGAGCCAACTTGATCAACGGTATAGGCGGCTACAAGCCTGCTGCACTCATAGGCACTTGCACTGCTGATGGGCGTACCAACCTTGCAATATTTAATTCTATCATACACATTGGGGCACACCCACCGCTCATTGGATTTCTGCTCCGCCCTACAACTGTAGCTCGGCATACCTACAACAACATCAAACAAACAGGTTTTTATACCATTAATCACGTAAGTAAAACTATGACAGAGCGGGCGCATTATACCGCTGCCAAGTTCAACGAAGACCAATCAGAGTTTGAATATTGCAATTTAGCCGCAAGCTATTTAGATGAATTCAAAGCACCGTATGTTGATGAATCAGTCATTAAAATAGGCGTTAGCTATCACGCCGAAGTGCCCGTGGAAGCAAACGGAACTTTATTAATAATAGGGAAAATTGAACACATATACGCACCCAAATCGGCTCTGGCCGACAACGGTAACGTTTACTTATGCGAGGCAGAAAGCATGGTTACCACTGGTCTCGACGCCTATTCACTGCCGAGTTTTGTTGCAACTTATCCTTATCCACGCCCTGCCGAATTACCTGATTTTACCAAAAAATAATTTTTATTAAAAATGAATGTACTCTATTTGCACCGCAACGACCTGCGCTTGCACGACAACGAAGCATTTACAAAAATACCCGTTTCAGCAACTTCGTTTCTCCCAATTTTTGTCTATGATGATGACCTCTATAGCCGCTCTAGCTTTGGATTTAGTAAAATAGGCGAGCCCCGCAAACATTTTATAAACGAATCGGTATTGAGCCTTAAAAAAAATTATAATAAAATAGGAAGCGATTTACTTATAAAAAAAGGCAAAACCCTCGCTATCGTTAAGGAACTCGTGACGCAGCACAACATACAACTTATGCTACTGCAACGCCTCGCAGGCACTGATGAAAAAACGCTTGAAAGGCAGTTAGTAAATGCGTTGGAGGGCAAGTGCGAAGTGGTATTTTTAGATTTTCCATTGCTCTATAAAAGCAGTAATTTGCCATTCAGCATTGGCGATTTGCCTGCTGTGTTTACGGCATTTAGGCACAATGTTGAAAAAAAAGCTAGTGTACGGCGTGAATTTATTACTCCAAAACAACTTCCAATATATCCGCCTAACACCCTACAAACGCCCGATGAGATTCAATCGCAATTGCCCGAAGCTAATTTTAAAACCCACCCAAATGCGGCGTTTAAGTTGAAAGGCGGAGAGAACAGTGCGTTGCAACATATAGAAAAATACTTATTTGAAACAGAGCAAGTAGCCACTTACAAGCACACCCGCAACGAACTGATAGGCGAGGCCTATAGCTCTAAACTCTCGTCCTATTTGGCTGTTGGAGCGGTGTCGCCCGTATATGTATATTATCAACTCAAAAACTTTGAACGAACGGTAGTCAGCAACGAAAGCACATATTGGTTGTATTTTGAATTGCTGTGGCGTGATTATTTTCAATTGTTGATGCTCAAACACGGCAGTGCATTGTTTAAAAAACAGGGAATACAAAATAAAAAAAATACCTATATCGATTCTCAAAAAAACATAGATGCATGGGTAGAAGGCGCTACAGGCGATGCTTTTATAGATGCCAATATGCGTGAGCTAGCTGCCACAGGATTTATGAGCAACCGCGGAAGGCAAAACGTAGCCTGCTATTTGTGTAAGGTGCTAAAGGTGGATTGGCGTGTAGGAGCGGCTTATTTTGAGCAACAACTCATTGATTACGACGTTTCTAGCAACTACGGCAATTGGCAGTATATAGCAGGCGTTGGCAACGACCCACGTGAAGATAGGATGTTCAATAGTGCCAAACAAGCAGCTCAATATGACCCCGATCATAGTTACAGAAGGTTGTGGGGAGCTGAGGACTAACTTTTTTTTACTATTCATTTTTGACGCAACTCTTAAAAGCGATTGTTAATATTCGCAATTAAAAACCTAGCTGGTCGTTTACATGAATCGTGGTGCAAATCATACTGCTGTTTTTTTACTATTTTATGATAATTGAAGTGCTTATGATGTTGGTTTTGTCGCATACTTATATTTTGACAATAAAATTACTTGTATTTGCGAATTACTTCAATCAGAAAACAAATTGTTTTTAGTTAGTTTCATGCCTCTATAGCGATAGCGATTGTAACGCAAAGTAAAAAGACGTTGAGTACTTGAATAAGCGATTTTTATACGCCACAACACAAGACCACCGAATAGCATAATCAGGCCAATATTGGTGAAGGCTACACGCGAAACAGCAAGAATAACCGATTGTCAATTAAACACAACTATTTATCACAGCACCCTCCATTATGCCCAACTGCAAGTATGCCTTCGTTTTTTACAATACAATTGATTTAGAATACGGCAATGATTTTATAAAAATTTCCATAAATTCAAAATCAGGAATATCATTGTTCATAATTTTTTTGAAAGGCAACTTAATAATTTCTTCCTCAAATCTTTTTAATCTTACCTGCCTACCGTAATCATATTTACTCTGCAATTCTTTAAGTATTGTTACTAAAAAGATGTTCACATATTTATTTTCATAAAATATTTCAAAATCTTTATTCAAAAAAGATAATGTATGAATATTATCATCACTAAAATATTGATAGTCGTGAAAAAAAACAGAACAAAACATATCAACAGTTATTTTATTTTCAAATATTTTTTTGTTTGTAATAAATGTGTCATAATCAATATAATTAGAAATTCCGTTATTATAAGCCGAAGCAGTTAATAGTGGTATAGTGCCAAGTTCTCTTTCTAATTTAACTAATCTTTCGCCTTTGTCTATTTTAAATAATTCATTCAATTTAAACTCTTTCCAATTATCAGTTTTTATCTCTATACTGTTAGTGAATATACTTTCTTTACTGACCAAATTGTCTTTTAATATTTCCATAAAAGTTAATTCATCTATATCTTTATCTAAAAGATTAAGTTTAAACTTGATTGAGAATATTATAGATTTTTTTATAGTATCAATAAATTTTCTTGTTGTTAGTTTAGTGTAATCTATTTTTGAATGTGCTTGTATAATCCACTCATCATTTTCTTTTATATTTGTTTTAACTAAATTAACATTATCACGATATTGATCGGGGGTATTGATTTTGTGTAATAAATCTTTTTTTATGCCACTCCACTTATTTAAAACGTCTGTTCTTCCTTTGTTTTTTGAAAGAACAAAACCATCATCTGTTAGGTTATAAAAAACAACATTACTATTATTATGCGGTTGGTGCGTTTCAAAAACAGCAATCGCCGTATGCGTCGAAGCGTTTGGCTGAAATAAATCGCTAGGCATATTTATAACATATTTCAAAGTATGTTTGGTTAAAACTCTATTCCTTTCAATTTCATCTTTAAAAAAAGTAGAAAGCGGAGTTATAATTATACCATATCTGCTAACGTGATCTAATGTTTTTTCTAAAAATTGAATTTCTTTTTTAGTCGGGTCCAGCTTATTATCCTTACCGCTATACGGCGGATTTATAAAACCAATAGTTGGTTTTATGCCAATATGTTCTAGATTTAATAGTATTTCATCAGCTTCATTTGAAAAAAAATCAGCATTAAAAATTCTCGACTTTCCATCTCCTCTAAATAACATATTAGATATAGCTAACGTGTACATTGTGCTACTTTTTTCAAAACCAATTAATTGATTTTGCTTTAGCTTTTTTATTCTATCTATTTTATTTGGCAAAGTAGAATTTTCAATTTCAGTGATTAATTTGCTCATTCCAGAAATTAAAAATGCCCCCGTACCACAACAAGAATCAAAAATAACATCATTGTTTTTAATAGGAACTAACTCAGTAAATAATTTTGTAATATGGTTGGGTGTTAAAACAATGCCTTTTTTTATATTTGTTACACCTGCATAACTTAAAAATTCTTCATAAAATTTTCCAATTATGTCATAATTTGTTTTTTTGTTAAAAAGAGGTAAAACATTGTTTTCTAACTCCTTCAAAATTTCTTTTACTATTTCTGTATTTATTAAATCATTATCTGTTCTTATAAAAGCTAATTCATTCGTTAATACTTGAATTTTTTGCTTGTCAATACCTTCGCCACTTAAAATATCTTCAATTGTTGTTGGTATATTTCTTATAATGTTTGTTGTGTTCCATGACTGATAACTATTTTTAAAATCATTTGGGAAGTTATCTCTTTCATAAAGACATATCATTAAAGCACTTAATAAAATTGGTCTCTTTTGTGAGTCAATCGCTCTTAAATACCGATTTATTTCCGAAGAAGATTTTGAAATATTTGTCGCAATTTTTTCTAAATCAACATTTTCAAAAAATGCAATATAGTCATCTTCGTTTAAAAATTCTTTAGTTTCAATAGTAACTAACTTATTATCTGAAATAATAAATGTACTTATTAAATGATTATATTCATCATAAATATCTCCAGAAAAGGCAATACCTACTATTTTCCAGTCTTTTAGATACTTTTTAGTTGTTTCCTTACTGTTTTTTAAGCTTTCTTCCATAAAAAAACCTAAATAATGTTTTATCCCGTCAACTGCGTATTTTTTTGCATTTTTACCGTCTTTCGATTGGTGGTCTTTTATTAAATCTTTGTTTTCTACTAATATTAAGAGTTTCTTCTGTTCATTTATGTAAATCAAGTCAGGCTCACCTCTTTCGCTGCTATTACTTTTACTTGATTTATCTAAACATTCTTGTATAGCAATGTTGTTTGGCGCTTTTTTTACAGTCCAATTGTTAGAAAAAGATTTATGTTCTTTTAAAAAATTTAATACCTTAAAATCTGTTAAAGCTTCATTTTTTCTATTTGCCATTTTACTTTGGATTATAACAATATTTTTTCAAAAGTACAATTTTATTATATATAGAATTACATTAAATACGTGTTTTTTAACTGTACATTTCATCTTTGCACTATCGCAATAAAATTTCGTAAATCATAAAAATAAGTGCGGAATTTTGGTATAATTTTGCTTAATGATAAACAATATAAAAAACAGAAAAGTTAAAATCACAAGTATTACAGTTGGGGCACTCCTGCTTATCGTAGTAGGATTTTTTATATTTATACAAAGCCCCGTCGCTACTGCAAGTAGTCCCCGCAAAGCTGCTGTAGTAAAGCCGCGCCTCATAGTTGCGGGTATCAACACTCCGTCGTACCCGATGTTTGCGGAGGAGGCAGTCAAAATATCAGATTATGAAGTAGCAGAGCGTTTGGACAAGGAGCTGCTGGTGAACACGTATATGCATGCTTCTACGATGCTGTATATCAAGCTATCGAGCCGTTGGTTTCCGGTCATTGAGCCTATATTAAAAAACAACGGCATACCTGATGATTTCAAATACCTTTGTGTGGCCGAAAGCGGCCTGCAGCCCGTGGTTTCACCAAGCAAGGCGGAGGGGTTGTGGCAGTTTTTAGCAGAAACAGGGCGTCAATACGACTTAGAGATTAACGATGAAGTGGACGAACGCTATAACGTAGAACTCGCTACCCAAGCAGCGTGCGATTATTTCAATGAATCGTATGCTCGGTTTGGGAATTGGACTTTGGTAGCGGCATCGTATAATATGGGCCAAGGTGGGTTGTCGCGCAAGATGTCAGATCAAGGGCAATCCAACTACTATGAGTTGCTGTTGAGCAAGGAAACTATGCGGTATATATTGCGAATAGTGGCGTTGAAAGAAATTATGCAGAACCCAACTCTGCATGGGTTCTCTCTCGATGCTAATGATTATTATGCTCCGCTTAATTATTATACAGATTTTGTGAATACACCAATAAATTGGGTGAGCTATGCCGCACAAAAAGGC
>JAYVJZ010000041.1:0-11073 GCA_043768865.1 Sphingobacteriales bacterium | reverse complement strand
ATACAATTTGGGCATGCCCCCTGACAAAAGCATTACCGAGCTGATCGCCCCAAACAGAAAGGTGTCAGGGGTCGGTCTTTCGGTTCTCGCTCTTTTTTTGTTTTGCTGCCCAACTGCATCGATTTACGCAATTGCATTAGTGCCGTTTGCAAAATAAAAAAAGGAGCTACACCTTCACCCTCATGCGTTGCTTACGCGTAAGTTGCTTGCGCATCATTACCGCATATCATTTATTATCCTTTCGATATACTCGCCGACATGAAGTCTCTATTCATGCGAGCTATGTTGCTTATCGATATTTGCTTCGGACACTCCGCCTCGCAAGCACCCGTGTTAGTACAACTACCAAAACCCTCTTTGTCCATCTGTGCAACCATACTCAACACCCGCTCATCTCGTTCAGGTTGCCCTTGAGGCAATAGTGCATATTGCGATACTTTTGCCGAAACGAACAACATAGCCGAGGCATTTTTGCAAGCTGCCACACAGGCACCACAACCAATGCACATTGACGCCTCAAATGCAGTATCAGCGGAGGTTTTAGGTACAAGTACTGCGTTCGCATCTACGGCGTTGCCGGTGTTCACGCTCACGTATCCACCAGCTTGTTGTATCCTATCAAAGGCGGAGCGATTGACAACCAAATCTTTAATAAGAGGAAACGCCGAGCTACGCCAAGGTTCTACAACTATCGTGTCGCCGTCGTTGAACGAGCGCATGTGCAACTGACAAGTAGTTACGCCACGTAGCGGTCCGTGCGGTCGCCCATTTATGTACATACTGCACATGCCACAGATACCCTCACGGCAATCGTGATCAAAGGCAATAGGCTCTTTGCCGTCGGTTATAAGTGTTTCGTTCAGCACATCGAACATCTCTAAAAACGACATGTCCTCTGACACTTCTGTAACCGTATATTTTTCAAATGCACCCTTAGATTTTGCATTCTTTTGACGCCACACTTGCAAATTTATTTTCATATTTTTCTTTTTCGATTTGTTAATCTTCTAATTAAAAAAACATACTTTTATCAGTTCAATATCTACTTATAACTGCGTTGTGCAATTTTAATATTTTCGTATATCAAAGGCTCTTTGTTGAGCGACCAATCGTTAGCGGCGATATATTGCCAAGCAGAAACATATGCGTAATTGTCATCATCTCGCAAGGCTTCACCTTCTGTAGTTTGAAACTCTGTTCTAAAATGCCCACCACACGATTCGTCTCTGTCCAATGCGTCTTTGCACATTAGTTCACCCAACTCCAAGAAATCAGCCACTCTGCCGGCTTTCTCTAGTTCAGAGTTCAATTCATTGAGTTCGCCTGGTACAATTACATTCTCCCAAAAATCTTTTTGTAAGACTTGTATTTCTGCAATAGCCTGTGTTAAGCCGTCTTTGCTACGTGCCATTCCGCACTGTTCCCACATTATTTTACCTAATTTACGATGATAATAATCGACAGGATGCTTTTTACCTGGACTATTTTTTAATTTTTCTAGACGTATTTGGCAATTTTTTTCTGCTTCTTCAAATGCCGGATGATTGGTGTCAATTGATTTTGTGCGTATCTCATTGCTGAGGTAGCTGCCCACCGTGTATGGAGCTACAAAATACCCGTCCGCTAGGCCTTGCATGAGTGCCGAGGCACCAAGTCTGTTCGCTCCATGATCGCTAAAGTTGGCTTCGCCAAGGGCGTACAATCCCTTTACGGTGGTGCTCAATTCATAATCAACCCAAAGTCCTCCCATAGTGTAATGCACAGCAGGGTATATCAACATAGGCTCGGCATAGGGGTCGCTACCAGTTATTTGTTTGTACATATCAAATAAATTGCCGTATTCTTCGGCTACTACGGCTTTGCCAAATTCTATCAATTGAGCGTCGGTTGGGTTGCTTATGCCTTGCTTTGCGGCCTCGGCACGACCGTATTTTTCTTTCATGTTGTATGCAAAATCAAGATATACGGCTTCGCCGGTTTTGTTTACTCCATATCCTGCATCGCATCGTTCTTTGGCAGCACGTGAGGCTATGTCGCGCGGTACTAGGTTACCAAATGCAGGGTAGCGTCGCTCAAGATAATAATCTCGGTCTTCCTCCTTTATGTCTATTGCTCGGATAGTTTTATTTTGTAGTGCCTTGGCATCTTCAATATTTTTAGGCACCCATATACGACCGTCATTGCGAAGACTTTCGCTCATTAGGGTTAGTTTGGATTGGTGTGAGCCCGATACGGGTATGCACGTTGGGTGAATTTGAGTAAACGAGGGATTACCAAAAAAAGCACCACGTTTGTGGGCTTTCCACGAAGCTGTAACGTTGCAGCCCATAGCGTTTGTACTAAGGTAAAATACATTGCCATAGCCTCCCGTACACAACAATACGGCATGTCCAAAGTGTCTTTCTAATTCTCCAGTTACTAGGTTGCGGGCTATGATGCCTCTGCAAACTTCATCAATTTTTACTACGTCTAACATTTCGTGGCGGGTGAACATCTCTACCTTTCCTAGTTTTATTTGACGGTTGAGAGCAGAGTAAGCACCTAAAAGCAACTGTTGGCCTGTTTGGCCTGCCGCATAAAAAGTACGTTTCACTTGCGTGCCCCCGAATGACCTGTTCGCGAGGGTGCCGCCGTACTCACGTGCGAATGGCACACCTTGAGCTACGCATTGATCTATAATGCCTGTGCTTACTTCTGCCAAGCGGTGCACATTGCCTTCACGAGACCTGTAATCGCCCCCTTTGATTGTATCATAAAACAAACGTTGTACACTGTCGCCATCGTTTTGATAATTCTTAGCTGCATTGATACCACCCTGTGCAGCTATACTATGTGCTCGTCGTGGTGAATCTTGATAACAAAAACATTTGACTTTGTAGCCAAGCTCAGCCAATGTTGCAGCTGCACTGCTTCCAGCCAAACCACTCCCCACTACTATCACTTCAAGATTGCGTTTGTTGGCAGGGTTCACTAGGGCAACAGCACTTTTGTATTTCATCCACTTTTCTTTCAGTGGTCCTTCGGGTATTTTGGCATCTAACATCTTATATAATATTATAATTTTTTTAAAATCAGTATCCCAATATAACTATTCGATTTAAAATCTATAGTTCGGTTATTTTACGAAATACATAAACACAGGCATCGCCGCAAACACAATCGGCAATAGAACACTATAAACCAAGCCAACCGTTTTTATGATTGGGGAATATTTATTGTGATTGAAACCAAGCGATTGAAACATACTTGAAAAGCCGTGCATCAAATGATACGCTAAGGGTATCATGCTTACTACATACAGCACAACCCATATCGGATTGGTAAATATTTCTTGCATTATTATATATAGGTTTTCGTATTCCTGACCGTCTATAATGATTGGTGCTAGACCTACAAAACGGCTTTTAACCCAAAAGTGGGCTAAGTGTATAACAAGAAAAAACAATACCGCCGAACCTAGCAACATCATCGAACGACTATACCAAGCACTATTGGCATTGCCATTGACCTTTGCATATTGCACAGGGCGAGCTTTTCGGTTGCTAATCGACAATACAAAAGCATCTAGTATGTGTAAAATAATTCCCAGAAATAGTCCTATCTCAGCGGTGCGAATCAAAATATTAGTACCCATAAAATGAGCTGCTTTATTGAATAACTGCCCACCGTCGTTGATAAATATCAAAGCATTGATGCTGCAATGCACGAGCAGAAATGAAACCAACAACAACCCTGTGATTCCCATTAAATATTTTTTTCCAATTGTACTGAACATTTTTATAATTAAGTGTATTTGATAATAAATTGATGTGAAATCATTCTAGGCAAAAATAGGCAAGCGAGCTGTGAAAATGAAATGTTTTTTTGATATAAAGTATAATAAATTAATATTTATGTTTAGATGTTTTAATTTTATAAATAATAAAATATTGTTACTTCGTTAGTTTTTTTTATTTTAATTGAATGAAAAGAATGTATTTAATTTTTGTAATTATTGCCAGCGTTGAATAGTATTAATCTAGTTACTTTTTACAATTTTGTCAACAAAATGGTGCTTCCGCTGCATAGCCAAATAAGTAAAATAAAAATGGTTAATCAGTCGTGTTTATCTAGTAATAAGTAAATAATAAAATAAGAAAAACTGATAAAGTGTAATTTCATTGAATTACATTGTCTAATTGCTAAGGTAAGTTGGAATTTTAATGCAATATTTCAACATTAGTTGTACTATATTTTTATTCCTAACCATTGCAATGCGTTTTCATAGTTTATTTTTTGTTTTGTAGCATCGTCCCAAGGCATTGATGCTACGAGCTTTCCGGGCTTTAATTCTCCTAATGGAAATGGATAATCGCTGCCCACACATAGTTTGTCATAACCTACCATGTTGCTAATGAGCTGCAGTACATTAGCATCGTGCACGAGCGTATCTAACCAGAATTTACCAAGATATTCTCTCGGATGAACATTGTTATCAATAGCCACTAAATCGGGTCGCACTTCAAAGCCATGCGCAATGCGGGCAAACGTAGCCGCAAAGGCACCTCCTCCTTGAGCAAATGCAAATCGCAAACGCGGAAATTTAGCCAATATGCCTCCAAATATAACACTACAAATAGCCAATGAACTCTCCGCAGGCATACCCACCAACCACGGCAACCAGTATTTTTCCATTCGCTCTTCGCCCATCATGTCCCAAGGGTGAACAAACACAGCAGCTCCTAAACGCTCTGCTGTTGCATAAAAAGGGTACAATGATGGGTCACTCAAATTGATCATGTTGATATGTGTACCAATCTGTACTCCACGCAATCCTAATTCGCCCATGCATCGCTCGAGCTCCAAGCAGGCCATATCGACGTCTTGCATCGGCAAAGTACCTAATCCAAAAAACCTATCAGGATAGCGGCGACACACTTCGGCGATGTGGTCATTGAAAAAACGTGATGTTTCGAGGGCATGTTGTGCTTGAGCCCAATAATTAAATAAAACGGGGATTGTAGATAGTACTTGCTGTGATATGCCTTGTAGGTCGCATTCACGCATACGCTCCTCAGCATCCCAACAATTATGTTGAATTTCTCTAAAAAAAACATCACCCTTCATCATGCGAGCACAACACGGTTTATGATGTTCTAAGTGAATGAATTTGCCATAACCGAAACGCTGCACCCAGTTGGGAATGCGTTCGGGCAATATGTGGGTGTGAATGTCTATAATTCGTTGCATAACTATTGAAAGGGTGCACCAGAATTTAAAACATTAAAGATAAAATAAAATGAATAGAGAGGGAACTTAAAAGCAAAAGCTTACTTGCCTCCTAATACCTTGATAGCCTTAACGTTGCGGTCTCTTTTTGGTCGTGCATTGCCAAATGATCCTGCTGTTCTTTTTCCTTTTGCTGAACGCTTATCGCCTCTGCCCATAATAGTAATTTTTATAATTTTTTTAAAATATATATTTTGTGAATTTATATATATCTATTAGTGCTACATCTAAATTCACTCGGCGAAGTTGCGATAATAATTTGATTTATACAAATAAATAGTACATATTATTATAAAAAAGAGCTAAAAAAAACGCCTTGTAACTATCGTAGTTACAAGGCGTTTTTTAAATTTTAATTATTTGATTTCTATTAGTGAAGTACTACAAACTTTGAAGTTCCTAGTACTTGTTTGTTGTTGCTAATGCTGACGAAATACATACCATTGCTCCATGCCGCTGCATCGAACGTAAAGTTATTATTGCCTGCTGCAACAGCTGTTTCGTTGATGGTTAGTACCACTTTACCACTTATATCTTTTATTTGAATTAGTACGGTTTCTGCGGTGGTTGCTACAATCGAAATAGTACCTTGATTGTGCATCGGGTTTGGATACACGTTTAGTTCTTGCATGATTTTGTTATCAGCATTGTTGATGCTTGTCTCAAATGGAAGTGCCACTTGACTCGCACATGAAGAAGGTGTCAAAGTGGTACTACGCCACATACCGCGTCCATGTGTACCGAAGTACAACACATAACAAGTAGGAGAGTTCATAGGCTCTTGGCGAACACAATAGGTGCACGCCTCACCAATAGTTGTGTTTTGTAATTCCCAAGTAGGAGAGGCAGCTGTGATATCATTCGTCATCCATACGCCTTGGTCGGTGCCTATTACTGCTTTTTTAGACCCTACGTTTGCATCTAAAATACCGCTGTATATAGGCATAGATGGCAACGAAGCCGTGTGTTTGTCTTGGAAGTTAGAAGTACTGCTTGAAGTGGTCATAGCTTGTGCATTAGCGCCATACCATACTCCGTCGCTCGACGTAACGTAACCACCTAAGTGTACCAATAGATTATCAACGCCGTCGTCAGTTTTATCGATGCCTAATGTGGTGAAACGTCCAAATTGCCCGATTACTACCGGTATTTTGGGATATGGACCTACGTTTACATTATCAAAACGCACCACTGTACCGTTAGTGCCGGCTACGTATAAACGCTTGCCATCGGCAGACATCTGGAAGTGTGATACGGTGCTGATTGGAGCTACACCTATTTTAAACTCTGGTGGGGCTAGTGACAATCCAAAATCCATAATCTTAGGATTAACCCAAATAGTTGAGCTAGAGCCTGATAATGCAGCTGCAAATACTAACCACGATGTATCGGCATTGGCAGGGCGAGCCCAGTTTTCCCATAGTAAGAATGGTTGTACAAAAGGGTTGTTAGGAGGTGTAGTTGGTGATGTAGCCGTTTGTGGCCAAGCATCAAGGGTATTATCTGGTAAGCACGTCTGTGAACCATTAGCTGCCCCGCCTACGGAGTCAGTTAAGCACGACCATATTGAGCTGAAGCTTCCTTCAATACCATAGCTAGAAGATCGGTATATTTGGCCACTTGGTGTTTCTGTTATGGTACCACCTGCTTTCAAACGAGAAAATTCAACATAGCCACCATCACCGCCGAAACCTCTGTACGCATCAAAAGGACGGTTTTGCTGATAATCTACTATTTGTGTTCCATTGTCTTGGTTACCAGATATTACATACCCTTTCCATGATGCTGCCATGTGATAAGGCTGTGTAGTAGCCATTAAGTTGTTGAGTTCTACGTAGCTTGGAGCGGCTAGATTAGCAGTCGTAGATCTGTGTAAACCTCCATCGCAAGCTATAAAAAGTATGTTTGGATTGAGAGGGTGAAAGTATAAAGTGTGAATATCAGCGTGTATATATATAGGAGACGTTTCGTCTGTTGTGAAGCTATTTGCTTGATTCCAGCCGGTAGTTGATGACCACAACCACATGCCTACTCCTGCTACAAATACTCTGTCTTTATTACTTGGATCTACTGCAATATCTAAATCATAAGTACCTTGGCATTGCAATGAATTAGACATGGGGTCGAAGGTCGATGAACCGCCGTCGCCGATGCTTGTGAATGTAGTACCTCCGTTAGTGGAGCGGTACACTCCCTCTAGGCAACCTGTCGCACCTACTGTATTGACTACATAAACATAGTTGGGGTCGAGTGGTGAAACGGAGAGTTCTTTGCGGCTACCTGACGGCAAGCCTGATGATGAAGATATTATCAAAGAGAAGGTAGCTCCCCCGTCTATTGATTTATATACGTTTGCAACGTCTTTGACTGCAAAAATGATATCGTCTGTAGCGACATCTACATCATAAAACGCTCCGCTCATGCCTGCTATAACGTTGAATGTTACACCGTCTGTGCTATAACGTAGCCCTGAGTTGGTAGCTGCGAATATACCTTTGGAGTTTTTCTTGCTTGCCATTTTCATGGTGAATGCAAATGGTGAAGTGGTGCTAACCGCTGCGCCTGTTGATTCTGTAGAGGGTATAACGTTGAATGTTAAACCGCCGTCGGTTGATTTGTAGATGCCGTTGCCGGGTAAGAAACCTGCACCGTCGATAGCTCCTGACATACCGCCTAAGCCCGATGCCGAAGTGGATCGTTCGCCTGTACCGGCATATATATCGCCATCTATATCTTGTGTCAAGCTAGAAGTAGGCAATGCGTTGAGTGCGTCTATATTATTGACTGGAAACCAACTGCCACCGCTGTTAGGGGTGCGATAGATGCCTCCGCCTACGCTTGCTACTAGTATTGTGCTTGGGTTGTTTTTGTCTATTAATATGGCTCTCGTTCGGCCTCCTTGGTTGGTTGGGCCTAGGCTTTTCATTTCTAAGGTTGAAGCGCTCATTTTGCTGCCTCCGTTCATCGCCTTGGTTGCTTTGGTCAATGCCCATGCGTCGTTGAAGGCTTGCATATTCATCTGTCCGGTAGCGGGGTCAATCTTTTGTGAGGCTATCCATTCGTAGTATTTTCCTATTTCTTGTGATTCATATTTTTTGACTACGCTTTTGCTCTCTTCGCCTTGCACTTCGCCTGCTTCGTCGTGTGATACTAAGTTGTTGGCCATTTCGTGTGAGCGCTCATTGCGGCTCCATGTAGTGATGCTAGCCCATGCTAGTATTGCAACTACTGCAATGCTACTTGTGATGAATACTCTTTTTTTCATGTGTGTTAATTTTGAAATATTAATTTATTATACTTTTTACTTTTTTATTCTACAAATATAACGTTGCTTATTTTTATAAACAATAGTATTTTCTAATAATTGTGAGTACGGTATTATCTATTTACAATTTTTTTACAAATTGTACAATTTCATAGGTTGTGTTTTTTAGTTTTATTCGTTTTTTTATTTATTTGCTTGTTGGTTCTTTGGTCTGTCAGAGCGATGTGGTGCTTAACTGCTTCATATTTTCAGTTTTTTTTCTTAATTGACGATGATTGAGTTCGTTTTTTTTTACTTTTTTAATGTTATATTTTGTGATTGCGTTTTGATTTTGTCTATTTTTTATTATCGATTTTAATTAAAAGGTGTTTGTGTTTGGAGTAGTATTTATATTGTATTTTGTTGGGTTAGGGTTGTGTTAGGGTTGTGATTTTGGGGGCTGATTATAGTGTTGCTTACTCATCGATATTGATGTTTATTGGGGGGATTAGTTGGAGTTGTTCGATTTTTAGTTTGTGTATTGTTTTGGTGTTTTTTGTTGTGGGGGTGTTGAGTGCATAGATTAGTGGCTGTAGCTGACCGTATGGTGCGTGAGGTGCTTAGGCGTAGCTCATTTTTTTTGTGAGGCGGTATTTCCGTCTTACAAAAAAAATAGCGGGAGCCGGGCACCGACCTTGCAGCTACGTATGTTGTTTGCGTTAAGCACGATGTATATACTTCTGCAAGGGCACGCCCTAAATATGATTTTGTTTGTGCTGCGTTGGGGTTGATTGGTTGTGAGTGGTTATGGTGCGATGAGGCTATAATAATTTGGATTGACGGCTTTCCAAATACCTAAACCGCCGTTGATGTTGGTTTTGATGATGGTTGGTGAGGCAAATGGGCTGCCTTGTCCGTTGAGTTCGAACTCTAGGGTGCTGTGAAAGTCGTAGGTGTGAAAGTCGATGGTGCACCATTTTAGCTTTATGGTATCGCCTCTTTTGAATAGGCCGGATTCGTCGTTGAATGCTGCTGACCGTGGTTGAGCTCTGAATCGTGGCACATCAAAGGAGAGGTTGTTGATGAATTTGTCGTCATAGACGCTGCCGTAGTAGTAGGGTTCGGAGTTGCGTGCGGTGTAATACATATAAAAATCGCCTAGGAGCGGGGCGTCGGTTACTCGATTCATCAGGCGTACGAGGGAGTCGGTGGCGTTGTTGATGTCGTCGGTCCATGTTGCGATGCCTCCGTCGGGGTAGTTGCGGTATTGTACCCAAACGCTGTCTATGTTGTTTTTGGGGGGCATGTAGGTGCTTGCGTTTATGTTCATGCCGAGGGCGTCGATTTTTAGTTTGTAGGTGGTGTTGGCTGTGCCTACGAGCGCGCCGCTGATGTTGGTGTAGATGCAGATGTCGTAGGGGCAGGTGAGGCCGGGCAGCCCGAGTTGGTTAATTATTATTGCTTGCAGGGAGTCGGGGAGGGTGGAGCAGCAAAATTCTGTGAGTGTGATGGTGGTGGTGCCGTTGCTGACGGTGATGTTGGCGTTGTGTACTTGTGCTGCTTCTATGCTTGCGAAATCGACGGGTGCGAAGTAGCTTCGGTTGGTGGTGAGTAATACTATTGGTGGTAAATCGTGTTCTATAACTCCTTCTACTACTAGCTTGAGCTCGGGTGGGGGCAAGGCGAGGGTGATTTCTTTTTCGCACGATATCAGGGTGCAGGTGAGGGCTATCAGTAGGATTGTCAGGCTATTTTTTAACATAATATTAGAATTTAAAGTTGTAAGTAACGGAGGGTATGATAGGGAATATGCTTACTTGAAATGCTTTGGTGGTAAAGCCTGTGGGGGTTGATTCGGGGCTGAAGTAGATAAAATCTTGGTTCAATCGATTGTAGGCGTTGTACACTGCAATGGTGATGCTTTGTTTGAGTTTACGTGTTTCTTTGGCTTTCCAAGTGGCGGAGAGGTCGATTCGGTGGTAGGGTATCAATCGGTAGCCGTTGCGTTCGGTGTATTGTGTTGCGATCCAGTTGTTGATAGTGTACAGTCCGTTGGCCAATGTGAAGGCACGGCCTGTGTAGTAGATGAAGGCACCGCCGAGTTCCCAGCGTTTGCCGAGTGGGTACATAGCTACTACTGATATGTCGTGGCGTCGGTCGTAGCTCGCTTGAAACACTCGTCCACCGTTGAGTTGCGGAAAAAAGCGTTGTGTTTTGGAGAGGGTATATCCGATCCAACCTGTTAGTTTGCCTTTGTTTTTTTTCAGTAATAATTCTACTCCAAATGCCTCTCCTTTGCCGAAGGTGAAACTCTCGTCGGTGTCCACATTTATCTGTGGGTAGTATCCTTCTTTGTATTCTATTTGGTTTAACATTTTTTTATAATACGTCTCTACTGAGGCTTCGTAGGTGTTGTCATCAAAGTTTCTAAAATATCCTACTGCATATTGGTGTCCTTGTTGTGGTTTGACTTTGAGGGTACTCGGTATCCATAGGTCGGTGGGCAGTGTAGATGCGGCACTAGTAACTAAATGAATAAATTGATTGTTGAATGAATAGCC
>JAYVJZ010000040.1:0-17389 GCA_043768865.1 Sphingobacteriales bacterium | reverse complement strand
TATTTTTATTAAATTTTTATAATAATGTGAGGAGGATTGTTGTTAAATTAGTACTACGAAGTAATGCTAAGGTCTTCGCTGTATTTTTTGTGATTGTCCATAATTATTTGCCAGCCGTTTCGTTGCAACTCAACTGAGTTTTCTGTTTCCGCTTCAAACGTCTGTATAATTTTAGTTGAAGTGCCGTCGCTACTGAGTGTTAGTTCGCTTGTGCGACCGTCGTCAAGGGTATAACATAGCTGTTGATAAGGAATAATTTTGGAATACACACCACTAAAATCAAATCCAAAACTTCCGTCTTTGGCTTCCATTCTGTAGTTAAATTTTCCATTAATCGCAAGATCAACCGTGGCACTCGGGCAGTGCCATTGCGGGCTAGCAAAATTCCATTTGACTATATGCTTTGGCTCTGTGAGGGTTGCCCAGGCTAGTTGTACGGGGACGTTAATGCTACTCTGTAGGGTAATTTTGTGTGGTATCATTTGGCGATAATTATAAGATTAATCAACTTTGTAATTGCTAATTGAGAGTCGTCATTGAGGCGTTGGCTCTAGCATTGATACCACTTACACACGTGTGTTGAGGAGTTCAATAGGATTAGAGTGGAGCAATCGTAAAATTATTATTTCAATATTTTATTGTTCATATCTACAAACACCATACTAGGCTCATGTTTGGCGGCTTCCTCTGGCAGCATCATACAGTAGGCAATTATAATTATTAAATCGCCTGGCTCTACTTTGCGAGCGGCTGGCCCATTGAGGCAAATCGTACCACTACCACGTTCTCCTTTTATGATGTAAGTCTCCAACCGTTCTCCGTTGTTGATATTTACTACTTGCACTTTTTCGTTTGGTACTAGTTTGGCAGCTTCCATGAGGTCTTCGTCTATGGTTATACTGCCTATATAATTAAGCTCAGCTTGCGTTACAGTGGCACGATGTATTTTAGACTTGAATAAAGTAATAAACATAAAAAAAGGAAAATAAAATTCCTACAAAACTACACTATTGGTTTGAAATGTTCAAACGCTTGCTTACAATTGTTACAATAATGTATAGCTCTGCAAAGTGTGGAACCAAAAGGAGTTTTTAGGACCGTATTTTCGCTTTTGCAATAGGGACAAGGGGTGCCGTCAAAAAACTCCATCTCTCTCGTATGATCAATAGTACGGGGTGCTGCGATACCAAATTGTCGTAACTTTTCTTTGGCCTCCTCGCCGAGCATATTGCTGTTCCAATTCACGGTTTTGTCAATGTGAACTTCGATAAGGACATTACTTTTAAGCACTGCGGCGAGGTCTTCTTTTATTTTGTTTCTAATAAAATTGACCGCAGGGCATGCTGCATAAGTGGGTATCATTTTGATGTGTAAGGTGTTGGTTTCGTCATACCGCACGCCGGTAATCATACCTAGGTCTATCACCGAAAGCACGGGTATTTCAGGGTCTTGCACGTGTTGCAAGCCAGCATATACTTCATCTATAGTAGGGAACATTGATTTTTTAAAAATTATATATTTTTACTAATTGTTAGGGGCGCCTGCGGCTACCCAAGTTTCTATTTTTGAAATAGCACATGCACTAAGTTTAGATGCAGGTGCAGGGGGCATCGCACTGTAAGATCCGCCGTTTTGAGCTATTGAGGGCAATAGAGAACCACGATCTACCATGTCCTTGAGTCCGGCATAGGTTGTGCTAGGCACTGATTGCATACTGCCTCCTGGCCCGTGGCAGCCGTTACAATTAGCAGATACTATGGGTGCTATATCGTTGCTATATGAAACGGAAAGCGTGTTGCATGTGCTAACTCCGCCGCAGGTGTTATATAGGGCGCCTTGCAATATCCATTTTTTTACTAATTCTATTTGAGATGAGTTGAAAGCCGGCGTTGGCAGTGGGGGCATTATTTCGTCAGCAGTGGGCAATAAAGATGTATATAATTCACTGTTGTCGGGGTTGTTGGGCGATACAGTCGCTAATATGCCAAGATAATCTTCAAGTTGAATGCCTCCCTTGTTGTCGGCTTTGCTGTGGCAGCCACTCATCGCACAATTGTTCACAATCAATGGTTTGATTTGCAAATCGTAATATACTTTGGTGCTGTCACACGTGGCATTGTTGATAAGCACAGGAGCGGTCTTGTCTTTGGAGCAAGCCGTTAGGCCAACTATCAGTACAATTAGCAACATATAAGAGCAGGATAATTTCATTATTAAAAGTTATTATATTTCAAAAATACAACAAATGTTACATTATTTTTCATACAATTAATATTCAATATCGATTATTAGTGTTATGCTTAAACTATCGATGCTTGAAAATAGTTATCACACCCGATGCAATAACACTACTGCGTGTGCAACCACCCCTTCACTACGCCCAATAAAACCCATTTTCTCGTTGGTAGTTGCTTTTATGCTTATTGCATCTGTTGTGGTTTCTAAAATAGAAGCAATAGCAAGCTGCATAGCGGGGGCATATTTCATTACTTTTGGTGCTTCGAGCACGATGCAGCTGTCTAAGTTAGTTAGCGCATAACCTTTATCTTTGATTAATTTATACGTAGCGGCTAGTAGTAATTTGCTGTCTATGTTTTTAAACTGCGCATCAGTGTCAGGGAAATGTTGTCCGATATCGCCGAGTGCCAATGCTCCTAGCAAGGCATCGCATATAGCATGTAGCAGCACATCGGCATCGCTGTGGCCCACCGCACCGAGGGTAGAATCAATAGCTACACCGCCTATGTACAGCGGTCGTCCTACGGCTAATTGATGCACATCGAAACCAAATCCTATTCTAAACATAACTTTTTTTTATATGAATGTATAAGGTGAAATTAAACACGACTTTGTGATCAAAAAACAAGATTAAGCAAGAAAACTCTCAAACATTGCTCGTCCGTCGGTGTTACCAAGTATGGCTTCTGCCGCTCGCTCAGGGTGCGGCATCATGCCAAATACAGTATGCGTTTCGTTGCAAATGCCGGCTATGTTGTTAATTGATCCGTTGGGGTTGGATTCCGTCGCTACACTGCCATTTTTATTGCAATATTTAAATACTATTTGCTTGTTTATTTCCATCTTGTTGAGGGTTTCGGGGTCGGCATAGTACCTGCCTTCGGCATGAGCTATAGGTATTTTATATCCCATGTTGGGGTCTAGCTTTTGGGTAATTTTAGTGCTAGTGTTAGTGGGCAATAGGTAGGTATTGCAGCAACTAAACTTTTGATTTTCGTTGCGTAGCAGTGCCCCCGGCAACAATCCACTTTCGCATAAAATTTGAAACCCATTGCAGATGCCCCACACATAGCCACCCATAGCAGCGTGCGTTTTGACAGCCTGCATTATTGGGCTTTGACTCGCCAACGCCCCACTTCGCAAATAATCGCCGTAGCTAAACCCTCCGGGCACCATTATGCAATCATTTTTGTCGAGCATAGTCAAGGACGTTTCTTTATGCCACAGCTCTATCACCTCTTGCTGCATAACGGTTTCAAGCACATGTATGAGGTCTCTGTCGCAGTTAGACCCTGGAAAAATAATCACACCAAATTTCATAATTTCATTTTTTAGTTTAACATATTTATTGCAACCCAAAACACCAAAAGCCCTGCCAATGCAGTTGTCCATATTTTTTTGTATTCGATGTATATCAGATTGGCTGTGAATATAGACACGGGCATCAACAAAAATAACAAACTCTGCATATTAGTTCCCGCTACGAATACAAAATTTAAAAGGACATTACACCCCAAAAGTAAGATTAAATTGAGCATTTTGCGAACGTTGAGATAGCATACATAATAATGATAATAAAAGTAAGAAATCCCCAATATAAATACCAATGAGATGAGGATAAAGTTAGACCATTGCATACTGTCAAAATGCCAAAAGATAGCCTTATAGAAGGCTAGTTGCAATTGTAAATGCTCGAACAAAAACAGTGGCGTATCGAGCAGATAACACATAGCTTCAAAAAAAAGATATGGCATGACAAATGCTAATAAAATAAGTAGCAAATGTTTTTGTAATATCACGTTGAACATCACAAAACCCATTAAGCAATAAACCAAAAAAAACGAACAAGGCAAATAAAACATCGAAGCCATAGATATGTAAGTAATTATATCAAACATCTGCCCGTCTTTAGTTTCACCATGTATCGATTTTAATAAACTATGCAACGAAAGCAATAAAAAATAAATAGCAATATGCACTTCACTAAAATGAACAATATCGGCAAATAACCCCGAAAGTAAAATAAAAAGGTATGCAACTGAAAAATTTCGATAACGAAACAATTGAAATCTATTCATGATTTCGTTCAAATAAATGGCAATAAAATAAACGCTAATCACACCCAATACGGTATTGAAAAACGAAGAGGCAAACAGCCAATTTAGTTGCAAATGCAGCACTTTAGCCAAAGGTGCAAGTTGTGTTTCAATCGGCGCATAGCTTGGATTGTAGAGAGATACACTATGTACAAGCAACGTTGCAATAAGGCAAAATGCATAATGCGAAGGATTTGAGTTGCGTAAAAACTTTAACATGTGGTTGACACGTAGCACATTGGTTGAAGTGCTATGCAAATGTAAAAAAATATACAATAGCTTTCAATATTTTATGCTAACGTTTTTTAATTATTAGTTCAACAAAATATTAATTTTAGCAGTTTTTAGTCATCGATTTGATAATAAAATTCCATAGTGTAGTAGCCGCAGTGGTAGCTGTTTACTTACGAATATATCGTATTCTCTTGGCCTATTCAATAGCCTTGCAGCATATAAAGAAACCCCTATTTTTTGATGTTTTTTTTCTACGTTTGACATTTATGTTTATATTTATTTTTAAAATAAAGCGCCTCGCCTACCTGTTTTGAGGTTGCTTGCGTGCTGTTTTTGGGCTAACTTTATTTGTCTGTTAGTAGCGGCAAAAGCTATTCATAAATAAAATGGTAAGTAAGAGTTTTTTAATTTAAAACAAGGGATAAGGTTTTGTTTTTGAATAAAAAATCCATGCGTATCAACTTAATTACTATGAAAAAAAAGGGCTGCATTTTTTGTGTAATATGTCAAAACTACAATTCGGCGGGCGTTACAATAGTAATTAGAAACATATTGAACTTAAATATCAATTACAAACTAAAGCGGTTGCGTTATTAATTTTCTTTGAAATCATAATAAACGTTAAAACTTTTGATTAGCTATTTTAAAAATGCTTGTTTTTTTTTACATTTGCGGTTAAATCAAATTGCAAATACAACGCTAGTCTATTTTTAGCCACATTATTTCCACTTAAAAACCAACTTAAACGCACACTAATTTTAAAAAAACCTATGGAACAAAACTTAATTTACCTTGTCCCTGTCTTTGGGCTTATTGGACTCATTTACATGTATTTTTTATCGAAATGGGTAGTCAAGCAAGACGACGGCGATGAGCGTATGCGAACTATAGCAGGCTACATAGCCGATGGTGCGATGTCTTTTTTAAAAGCAGAATACCGCCTCTTAGGTTTTTTTGTAATCATCGCAGGCATTGCCCTAGGCATACTATCACAGTTGGTAGAAAGCAGTCATTGGTTAATAGTAGTTGCCTTTGTAATAGGTGCTTTTTTCTCCTGCTCGGCAGGATTCATTGGCATGCGTATAGCTACCAAAGCCAATGTAAGAACTACACAAGCCGCCCGTACTTCATTAGCACAAGCACTCAAAGTTTCTTTTGCAGGGGGCACCGTGATGGGGCTAGGCGTAGCAGGTCTGGCGGTAGTTGGCTTGAGCATGTTGTTCATAATTTTTTATCAATTTTTTATGCAAGGTTCGTTAGCAAACGGCGGTAGCGAAGCGATGACTCGAGTGCTAGAGGTACTTGCAGGGTTTTCAGTAGGGGCAGAAAGTATCGCGCTGTTTGCCCGTGTTGGAGGTGGTATATATACCAAAGCTGCCGATGTAGGGGCAGACCTAGTTGGCAAGGTAGAAGCAGGCATACCCGAAGATGACCCCCGCAACCCCGCAACAATAGCCGATAACGTGGGCGATAACGTGGGCGATGTGGCAGGTATGGGTGCCGATTTGTTTGGCTCTTACGTAGCGACTGTTTTAGCAACTATGGTATTGGGTAATTATTTAATCAAAGACAATGGCGTAACGGCATTTGGATTTGGAGGAATAGCACCAATAGTATTACCGATGGTAATAGCTGGTGTAGGGATTATATTTTCTATTATAGGCTCTTGGTTGGTGCGTGTCAAAGAAGGTAACACCAATGTGCAAGGGGCATTAAATTTAGGCAATTGGGTATCGTTGGCACTTACGGCTATCGCCTGCTTTGGATTGATACGCTACATGTTGCCTAACGAAATAAAAATGAGTTATTTTGGCGATGGTATGCATTTAGTAAGCTCATATAATGTGTTTTTTGCAGTAATGGTCGGCTTGATAGTCGGGGCAGCTATATCGGCTATAACCGAATATTACACTGCTTTGGGAACAAAACCTATCTTAAACATAGTACAACAATCGGCTACCGGGGCAGCTACGAACATAATTGCAGGGCTCTCTACCGGTATGATGAGCACCGCATTTCCAACCTTGCTTTTCGCAGGGGCTATCTGGAGTACGTATAAATTAGCAGGATTCTACGGCGTGGCTATAGCCGCAAGTGCAATGATGGCAACCACTGCGATGCAGTTGGCTATCGATGCCTTTGGCCCAATAGCAGACAACGCCGGTGGTATCGCTGAGATGAGTCATCTGCCTGAAGAAGTAAGAGAAAAAACTGATATTTTAGATAGCGTAGGCAACACCACAGCCGCTATTGGCAAAGGCTTTGCCATAGCCTCTGCTGCATTAACTGCCCTAGCGTTGTTTGCTGCTTATGTTACCTTCACGGGCATAGATGGCATCAATATCTTCAAAGCCGATGTGTTGGCGGCTTTGTTCGTGGGCGGCATGATACCTGTCGTGTTTAGTGCCTTAGCAATGAGTGCAGTTGGCCGTGCAGCTATGGATATGGTCAATGAAGTACGCCGTCAGTTTAGAGAGATACCGGGTATAATGGAAGGTACAGGTATGCCAGAATATTCTAAATGCGTAGAAATATCAACCAAAGCGGCCTTGCGTGAGATGATGTTGCCAGGAGCTATAACCATCATCACACCTATTTTGATGGGCGTATTGATGGGGGCAGAAGCCCTAGGAGCTTATATGGCAGGGGTTACGGTTAGTGGTGTGCTGTGGGCGATTTTTCAAAACAATGCAGGTGGTGCTTGGGACAATGCTAAAAAGTCTTTTGAAAAAGGTGTTTTAATCAACGGAGAGATGTTTTATAAAAAATCGGAACCACACAAAGCAGCTGTAGTAGGCGACACCGTTGGCGATCCATTCAAAGATACCTCCGGTCCGTCTATGAATATACTCATCAAGCTCACCTCTTTGATAGGCTTGATAATAGCCCCCTTGTTAGCCGAAAAAGGAGTACATCACACCGCCAATACCAGCACCCCGCAGAGCATAGTACAACCCATGCAAGCCCCTCAACCGGGCAGTAACAATGGGGCTAACTACATACCCCCTACGCCAGGCCAAGGTACAGTTAATCCTTATACAATGCCAAAACCCCAGCCACCAGGCGGGCCAGGCGACTTAGCTACAACACCGACAGACCCCACGATGGGTATGCCATCTCCACCGCCCAATGCAGCCCCCATTTCTAACGCACAAGCTAGTGCCGCTGCCATTGACGCTGCAACGGGTAAGCCAATAGTTCCTGCAGTTCGCATAGATATGCAGACAGGCAAGCAGATAAAGTAAAGTTGTATAACAATGCAATAAAATAGCTTGCCTTATTTTTAAAAAATAAGGCAAGCTATTTTATTTGTGCCAAAAATTGGGTCGCTTCTAGTCAATAAAAAAAAATAGTCATAATATATGATTTACCCACCTCAGTAATTGCGCAATCTACCTCCGTTGTGTTGTGAATAATTTTGATTGAAGACCGCTTCGGCTAAGCTTATTTTGACTTTAAAAAACATATCCTACGCTCAACACTCTTGCCCCTCAATAATAACTTCGCTAAAACAATAATATCACAAAGCCGAGCATACGGTTGATGTCAAGCAAATATGAAACGAAGTGTGTAAGTGTAAAAACAACAACCCATGAGATAATCAATTATATTGAATTTTACGCCTTCAATACGCTCCTGCACCACCCTTCAACAATATATCAGATGCAATCTTTTGGCGAATTGAAATCATGAAAACACGAGCCCATTTCACTCATTAGCCTTCATTAACTTTCATTTTTAACATTTTTTTATGTATCGTACGTAAGCAATTTTTTTTATCCGCAAGGGGATACGTTAGGTGCTTTCAGTGTAGCTCAATTTTCAAGGAGGTACTCCTCTTCAAAAATAGCGAAAACAGAACACCGACCGAGCAACTACTATTTTATATTGCCATGAGCAAAACCATATAATAAAGTTGCTAGGTAACGCCGAATTCGTATTTTATTTCTTCACCTCAAACAATTCTTTTTTATCTACTATTTGTATTTTATCACCATTTTTTAAGGTCTTTGAAATGGCTATATAAGGAGCTACCACTACATCTACGCCTTCGTCTATACCATCAATCAGTTCGATAAATTTACTATTCTGTATGCCGCTTTTTACGCGTACAAGCATCGCTTTGTTGTCTTTGATTACAAACACAGATTCGAGATATTGTTCACCGGCGTTTGAGCTGCTGTTGTCGCTCGTGTCTGCACGCGTGGTGATACACTGCAAAGGCAAGCTGAGCACAAGATTAACGGTTTCGGTTTGTATTGCGGCGGTGCAGTTCATGCCCGGGCGAAAGGGTATCGGATTTTTGATTGTCAGATCGCTGTAGCTTTCAGGCAACAATCGGAGACGGAGTTCGTAGTTGCTCACCTGCTGATCGCTAACTGCACCAAGGTCTGCACCTGCTGTGCTGCTCGCTACTTCGGTTACAATACCGATGAATTTTTTGTCTAAATAGGCATCTACTTCCACCACAGCCGTATCGCCAATATTGACACGTAGTACGTCATTTTCGCCTACTTTTATTTTCGCCTCAAATCCCCCAAAATCAGCTATACGCAACATTTCGGTGCCCGCCATTTGCATAGTACCCACCACACGTTCGCCTTTTTCGATGTTCAGTTTCGATACGATACCAGCTATAGGGGCTATTATCAAGGTTTTGCTCAAGTTGTCCTTGGCTTGCTTGAGGCCGGCTTGCGAGTTTTGTATCGTATATCGATTGGCGTTCAAGCCCTGCTTGGCAGAGGCCAACGCCGATTGAGCCGTTCGATACGCAAGGTCAGCATTTTCATACTCTACTTGGCTCACCAACCCTTTTTCAAACAATTGTTTCACACGTTCAAAGGTCTGCCTCGCCTGTGCTATTTGAGCATTGAGTCGCATCATGTCCGCTTGGCTGCTAGCCAAATTACTTTTTGATATATTAACAGCCGCAGCCGCTTGATCCACGCCACT
Organism: Sphingobacteriales bacterium; assembly: GCA_043768865.1. Classification (GTDB taxonomy): domain Bacteria; phylum Bacteroidota; class Bacteroidia; order Chitinophagales; family JAYVJZ01; genus JAYVJZ01. The sequence goes on along the minus strand of JAYVJZ010000040.1, from coordinate 7,868 downwards.
TTCATATATCTCAGGACGTATGCGAGCGAGTATTTGACCCCGCTTGACCGTATCGCCCTCATGCACATACAATTCAACTATTTCGCCACTCGCATCGGCACTCACCTTGACTTCTTGCATAGGATATAGCTTGCCATTGGCACTCACAGTTTCGATTATAGTTCGGCGTTGCACCTTGTCCACCGCCACTTTCAGGCCCTTATTGTCGTTGATACTTTGATACACGGCTATGCTGACTATCAGCAACAGTATCGTAGCTGCTACCCACCACTTAGCCTTACTTTTCTTCTTTTTATTTATCGTATTCATGTTTATTTTAGTATTTTATTTCATTTTTTATTATACTTATTTGGGCGTGCCCTCACTAACTTACCGTTAGGCGTATCAAAAATATTCATCGCAGTTCGGTCGGTCTTCGGTTCCCGCTTTTTTTGTACTTTTTTTTCAAATCTCCTTGCATTCATAGCTATTTTCAACTCAACACAAGCCCCCCACTTTACACCTAATTCTAACAAAAAAAAGTTCAAAAAAGAGCTACACCTTCGCCCTCACGCAGCTTACGCATCATCAGCTTCGAGCATTATCGAATCGGGTTGCCAGCATAATAATCTACTATTTTGAGTTGAAACAGATATTCATATTTTGCCTGCAATAGCTCGTTAGTAGCCTGCAGCTCACTGTTTTGAGCAGTGATATACTCGAGTGTAGTGGCCATCTTAGAAGCATATTTTGCCTCTACATACCCAAACGATTTTTCAATAGCCAGCTTTTTTTTGTTAGCCGCTTGGTAGCGCAACCATGCCGCCTGTGTGTTGTTTTGAGCGATTGTTACATCTCTGTAAAGCTGCATAGCATCGGTTTTTTGTGCCAACTGCTGTTGCTCAAGGGCAATGCGTGCTTTGCGTATATTGCTTTGCACCTGACCGCCGTTGAACATAGGGATGCTCAATTGTAACCCGATTTGCTTATTTAAGTTTTGATCCACTTGATCGAAATAGGGGTTTTTGCCAAACTCAGGCACCTGGTTTGCAAACGTAATAGGTATCGTGTCGAGTACGAAACCGAGTACTTCGTTGCTAGAGCGTACTGCCACTATGCGGCGTCCAGCGTTGCTAAAACTCGTGTTTATACCCCCAAACATACTCAACGAAGGATACAAATAGGACTTAGCAATTGCAAAATTTTTTTCGGCACTTTTGAGACGATATTTGCGACTTAATAATTGCGGTTGTGTGGTTGTGGCCTGTTCTAATAACATATTTTTAGTAACCAATGTGTTATTATAAGGTGAAATAGGGTCTGTGTCAGGGGCAACTATTGTAAAATTGACTTCGTCGGGCAGCTCCAACAACAATTTCAAATTAGCTAAAGCAGCCACCTCAGCAGCTACTGCAGCTTGTACGTTGGCTTCGGCTGTAGCAAGCTGTGCATCGCTTTCAGCTAAGCTGCTCTGCGGTACCGCACCATATGCATAGCTATTGTAGGTGAGTTCGGTTTGCTTTTGGGTGAGGTTCAAAAAGCTACTAGCCACCTTTGCTTGTTCCTTGCTGAGTATAGCTTGTAGGTAGGTTTGTGCGACTGTCAAAGCAAAATCATTGCAAGCTTTTAGTTGGTCAGTTTTAGTGGCCTGTAGCTCATACGTGAGTTGCTCGGTAGTGTGTTTTTGGCGTTTGCCACTCCATAAGTTGAGGTTGCTGCTCAGTCCTATTTGGTTGGTAGCAATAGTTTGATTGGTAAACTGATACGTAGTAGGGTCCACATTGCGACCCGAAAAGTAGCCATAGCTTGTGTTCCCATTAAGGCTCGGCAATGATTGAAGTCGTTGTGTTTGTAGATTTTCCTTGGCCAAGGTTTCGCTCAAACGACCTTGTTGTAGTTGTAAGTTATTCTCGAGTCCATACCTTATACACTGCTCTAGTGTCCACGGGGCTTGCGCTTGCAGAGGGTGAGTTGTAAGCAACAAACTACATAAACACCAACTTAATAGTACTGATTTTAAAATTTGATTCATCGGGCAACAAATATATATAGGTTTCATTAATAAGCTAAGAGAAGTTTACACAAGCGGTTAATAGTGGTGCAGCGTTTTTTTATTTAAACACAATCACATCGATTAAGATTTTGCATAACGCTATTGCTATCGCCCCACAATTACCGATTAAAGTCTGTAAGGCGGAGACGTAATTGTTGAATAGAATCCCTTGGGGTTTTTGAAAATTTATTGAAACAAAAAAGTAGTATTTTTAATCTCAAATAGGATATCAACTGTTTGTAATTAATCATGCACAGCAGTGCTATAAAACCCAAACAGAGTGCCTCCTTGACATGATTTATTTAGACGTAAGATGAACTTTGGTAAAATAAAGTTATCGATTTGGAGGTTATTTTTTTCAACTAAATGGGTGCATTTTTATTTAATCAATTAGTTGAACTATGTATAACTTTTAGAATGCTTGATTCGTCTAAAAGTGGCACATAATTATTTCGACAAAAGTTCAAATTAAAGTAGTCATCTTTGCAAAAACGTACGTTGTAACTATAGGAAATAAATGTATATTTTTTTTGTAATTTAAAATTTATGAAGTAATATTGTGGGGATGTAATACACGATTATAGTTGAATAATTTAGTACAATTTCAAACAAATGTAATATGAAATCTAGAGATTTATTTTGTGTGTATGAGCGTTGCAAGCTCTTGTCAATATGGATTTTGTTGCTGTTTGGTGTTGTGATTGTTAGCTGTAACAAACCTCAAAGTAGTGCCGTTAGGGATAACCCTAATTCACAAAATATAACTGCATCAACAACAACATTAACAAAAAGCAAGTATTCTGATAAAATTATTGAAAATGGCAATTTCTTATTCGTTTCTGCCTTTGATATTGATCCAGGGGCTTATGCTAACAAAGAAATGTACGTAACAATACTAAAAGATGCTACCAAGGTTACTTCGATTACCTACAATGAAGATCGAAGGAGCTTTGCATTTGAGTTACAAAATGAGAACAAAGATGCAGTGAAGGAGTCATTAACATCGATAATAAATAAAAATATAACTCCAACAGTTAAAATAGATGAAAAAGGTCAAGAGTTAAGTGCGATCAATGGATACCCATTGGCAATAGAGCGACTATCCGTTACTAAAATAGAATATGCAGAATTAATTAAATATTTCAAGGAGGATGAGATGTCAGCGTTCCTTTTGATAGAAACCGACGATGAGTTGATGGAGAAAGTAATCACTGCGTACAAGAAACGAAAGAAAGAAAAATAGAATAAAAATAAAATAACAATCTTAAATCATTAACATGAAAAAAATCTTTTTACTTTTTTCAACCCTGTTGGCGTTTGGTATTTCGTTGCAAAACGTGAAGGGGCAGTGTGCTTTTCCTGCGTCATTGTGGTCTTCAGCCAATGCACCTACAATAGGTGGTTGTTTTGGAGTAGCTAGTAGTGGCGTTTTTGCATCTGAATACACCGTTCTTAACAACTTAGTAGCAGGGCAAACCTATGAAATAGGCACTTGTGCGTCAAGTGGCACTACCACTACTTTCGACCCAAACATCGTAACACTTTACGGGCCAGCCCCAGGAGGCTCAACTGTACTTTTATCTGCTACAAGCACAGGCGCAGGTGGGGTTTGTTTAACCTTTACACCAACAGCGTCGGGTAATTATTTTGCAAATAGCAACAATACTTCTTGCAACGGAGGCACTACTGCAGGCAATGTCGGTATTCGATGTCTTAGTTGTTTGCCGGCTGCACCCCCACCCCCCGCCAACAACGAGTGCGCTACTGCCACCGCATTAACATTAACCCCGATACCAAGTGCCCCTCCAACTGCGGCTACTGGGTTGGCTGGTTCTACTAATTGTGCTACGCAGTCGACTACATTGCCCGCCCCTACTTGCTTCGCTACGGGCATCAATGACGATGTGTGGTACACATTTACCACCGCTGCTGCCGGAAGTTATATTGTTCAATTAAATAATATTTTTCAACCTGGTACTACGTTCTCAACCACAATGGGTGCTCAATTATACACTGGTGCAGGTTGTGTATTAGTAGCTGCCCCTACCACTTGTAATGCTACTTGCCAAACCTCATTTCCCGCTACAGTGGGGACTACTAATTTTAGTAACTTTCAATACGATGGCCTACTAGCGGGTACTACTTATACGTTACGAATAGCCACTACCGCTACCACGGCCATTTTTGCCAATTATAGCATCATGGTAGGTCAGTTCGCTGCTGCTCCAGCCAATGATAATTGCTCAGGGGCAGTTAATGTTCCGCTCTCAAATGCAGGTACTTGCTTGGGCGGAGGTATCGCAGGCACTACAATCGCTGCCACAGGATCGTGTGTGGCCGAATCAATATGTGCAGTTACAGTAGCTGATAACGATGATGTCTGGTACACCTTCACTACTACCAATGCAGGTAATTATGTGATAGAATTAAACAATATATTCATAGCAGGCTCTACTGTTACAACTACTACTATGGGCATACAGGTTTATACAGGGCTTTGCGGGGCTTTGGTAGGACCACCAACTGTAAATGGTAAATGTGCCACCTTTTTTCCCTCTACTTTAGGAGTACCGACTGGCGTTACCAACTTTGCGAATTTCTCACTCACAGGCTTAGCCGCAGCGACCACTTATACCGTTAAGCTTTACACCACCGCTGGGCCGGGCACCAATGCGAGTTTCAATATTAAAATATACGGTGGTTATGGCACGCCAGCGAATGATAACTGCCCTGGAGCGATTACAATACCTACAGGCGCAGAGGGCTTGTGTTCAGCATTGATAGTGCCTTGTGCTGCCAACATCAATGCAACTCAAGGGTTTACACCTTGTAGTGGCAATGCTTTAGACGATGTTTGGTATTCAGTAACTCCTCCTGCAGGAGTTACGTGTGGTAAGTTAACCATTGCTTCTAACAATACTTTTCGCCCAGTTTTTGAACTAAACACAACGGGTTGTGCGGGTCCGCCCGCAGTTGCACCTACTATTATACTCAATTCAGCTAGTAGTGCCACCACAACAACCTCCGCAGGGACCTGCTACTCCAATAACACCCCCAATGGCAACCTAGTATTAGATTTTTCAAATTTAACACCCGGACAGCCGTATTATTTTAAAATACATGATTTCTTAGGAGCTGTGCCAACAATAACTACAGGCAATGCTTTGTTACCTCTTGGTGGATATTCATTGTGTTTTGAATATCCTGCCCCTGACTATGGTATTGCATTAGCACCATCGCCTAATGCAGGTTGTGGTTTGATACAAAGCAACGTAGCTATCAATGTTACGTGGAAGGGTTGTTCAGGCAGTACGTTGTCAGCAGGAACTAGTATCCCGTATCAATTGCAAATAGACGGCGGTGCTATACAATCAGGCACACTTACTCTGCCTGCCATCACCATACCCGCAGGAGCCACCTCGGCAGTAGGGCAACCCACTTCTGCCACAGGTATTTTATCAACTATTGCAGCTGGCTCATATCCATGGAATTTCTCTGTTGGCGTCAATCATACGTTGACCATATTGTTGTTGCCAACATCAGGAAGTGATGCCATAGCATTTAATAATTTCACTTCTACCACCGTTAGCTCAAGCGCCAATTTTTCGCCGGTCTCGTGCCCGAGTAGCAATGTAACTATCTGTACGGGAGGAACGGTGCCACCTTTGAATGGAACTTGCGTCGGTAGTGCTTTGGGAACTTTTACAGCATCTGCATTCGTAGCCACTGCCCCAGTCGATTTCTCAGCAACGGGCACTACAGGTACAGGTGAGTTGATGACCTTCACTGGGGCTACTCCATTTTTAACTATCCCCGTAACAGGCATACCTTTGGGAGCTACTGTTACAAGTGTAGTCATCAAAAATACGTTTTGGGTAAATTCTTTTGCAGGGGAGGCACATTTGGGCTTGCAAGGAGTTGTTAGTTCATCCTCTGCTACAGGACTTACTGCTAGTACAGGTACTGGATTTTTCAATGGAATGGTATTACCTGCGAGTGTGGGTGCTGACGGACTTGCAACAACCATTATGAATTTTGGAGCACCTTGTGTAGTAGGCGGGCCTGTGATTTCAACAGTGCCATTCACCAATGGCAATTTACAATTATACTATGATGAGTCTTTTGATGACTTTCCAGGTGCAACAGACTTAACTGGCTTTCCTGCTACGGGGGCAACTTTCAATATAACAGTTACGTATGTTATAAATGGATCACTCACTTGGTGGAACGCACCAACAGGAGGTACTCAAATAGGAACAGGAAATGGATTTGTACCTACTGCACCGGCAGTAAACACAGCAGTACCAGGTGTTTATACAGTATATGCTCAATGCAGCGACCCATTAACACCCACGTGTGGTTTAAGTACAAGAACGCCTATTACCATCACTGTAAACGCACCAATATCTCCAACAACACCAACTAATCTTACGCTATGTGCAGGGTCGAGCCCATCGGGTTTGCAAGGGCTCAATTCAGTTTGTATAGGAACTCCTTTAACAACTACTTTTGTTAATACTACAGGAGTGCCTTTTAGTTCGCCAACTGTTAGTACAAGTATGTCTGTGCCTGTATCATCAATACCTACAGGGTCTGTGATTACTAATGTTAGTATGAACATAAATATGGCTACCACTTGGGTGGGCGATCAAACAATAGCCATACAAGCACCCGGTGGGACGTTAGGAACTATTATGACTGGGTTTGGAGGAAGTAGCAATATGGGTGTGCTTGCTGGCAATGGAGCCGCCGCCAATTGTGCACCTTATACGTATGCTACAGGAGCAGCCACGATGCCTTCTTCAGGCCTTATCCCATCAGGCACGTATGCACCACCATCGTCAGCTACAGTATTAAGTGCATTGAATGGTATAATTCAAGATGGTACTGGAACAGAAATCAACGGAAATTGGTTAATCAATTTTGGTGATAATGGTTTCGATACTTATGCCGTATGTGGTTCGAGCATAACTATCACATACATACCACCAAGCCCAACTGGTTGGTTCAATCAATTGGCTGGAGGTACTGCAATTGCATCTACTACCAATACATTATTAGACCCCACAGGATTAGTATTAAATAACAGTGCAGCAGGAGCTACAGCAGGTACATCGACACTCAATGCAACTACCCCACCGGGTCAGTATTATTTATGGAGTCAATGTCAGCAGCCCTCCCCATGTGTTGCACCAGCTAGAACACAACACATAGTAACGGTATTACCAAATATTATCATTACTAACATAAGCGAAGTAGCTTGTGCTGCCGCTCCTGCCGCTCCTATTAATTCAAACATAGACATCAGCGTAACGGGTTTTGGAAGCATTACAACAGCCGCTCAATTGCAAACAGCCTTAACGGCGCCCACACCGGGCGGATTTGGTTTACCCGTTGGTAGCACCTTAGAATATAGCATAGATGGCGGTGCGTGGACTAATGCCCCAACCGGAGGCACAACACCGGGTTGTCATAATATAAGAATTCGAGTTTCAATCGCAAGCCCAAGTGTGGCAGCTGCATATAAAGGGTGCCAATCAAAGGAATTTAATTACGTTCGTTTTCCTCAAGTTCCTGTAGTAACGGCACATACGTTATCTAATCCGTGTGGCAGCCCAACTATCACTTCCCTAACGGTAACACCGTCCACCCCTGCTGGCATGAAACTTCAATATTCAAAAGATAATATTGTATTCACAGACGCACTGCCCGCTTTGACGCCAGGTTGTACAAGCCTTTATGTGCGTTTTGCAACGGCTAGCACCTGTGGAACGGGTGTTGATGGCGATGATTTTAACACGGTTGCCGCTTCTACTATCCCTACCAACGCATGTAC
>JAYVJZ010000039.1:0-3260 GCA_043768865.1 Sphingobacteriales bacterium | reverse complement strand
TTTTTTTTAATAATTTTATAAACCAAACTCTCAATTACAAAATTATATATATAAATTCATTAACTATTATTTTTTATTTATAAAATATCTAACTCATTGAGCTGAATTATTTTCACCATTTGTTACATTGTATTATTTTTTTGATGTTTATACAGCGCAATGAATCAACCAAAAAGGAGCTTATTCATCACATATTCATCAACATTAAATTATAACAAACCAATATTTACCAAAAGCATACACTTAATAATGAAGCATTTTATGACGCTTAGAAGATAAGTTAAACTTACGATTAACAAGATGTGTTAATTGTTTATGCTAGTGGATAAGATTTAATGTAACTATTATGTTTGTTGCATAATATTGATTAATTTTACAAAATAATACTTTTAAATTTTGTTATGAAACTAAAATTAACTTTTTTGTTTTTGTTTTTTAATTTAGTAGCCTCAGCACAAGTGGTTATAAATGAATATAGTGCTGCTAACTTTGATGATCATGCAACGCCAGGGTCAGGGGGAGATTTTGATGATTGGTTTGAGCTCTACAACGCAGGTGGGACGACGGTCGATATTTCAGGTTGGTTTTTGAGCGATGACAAAACAAACATTACTAAATGGGCAGTACCGCCAGGGGTTACTATACCTGCCGCAGGGTTCATGCGAGTGTATTGCAATGGCGACGGGGTTTTTACAGGTGGCAACTTACATGCTGATTTTAAGTTAACACAATGTGCAAACGAGGAGATTGTTGTAGCCAATACGTTGTCAGCTATCATCGATTCATTATCTATTAAGAAAACACAAAAAAATCATTCGCGTGCTCGGCTGACCGACGGGGCGGCTATATGGGCTTTAGACAACAACCCAACACCCGGTGCAAGCAATGCCACTACCTTTGTTGGGTATGCGAAACGTCCTGTTTGTAGCCTAGCTCATGGTTTTTATACTGGCACTCAATCGGTTGCACTAACCACCCCTGAAGCTACTCCGAATTCTATACGATACACCACAGATGGCTCTGAGCCTACTTTGACGTCTAATTTATATACCGTGCCTATCAATGTAGCTATGACAACTCTAATCAAAGCAAAAACTTTTTCTACTGATGCAACAGTTTTATCAAGTTTCACAGAAGTGAACACGTATTTTATTAATGAATCAACAACCCTACAAGCCCTGTCCTTGGGCTCTGATGAGTTTGACGATATGTTCACAGGTTGGGGTGGTCCCAATGAAATAGAAAGTAGTTTTGAGTTTTTTAATGTTGCTCATGCGCCACAGTTCACTGTTTATGGTACCGTGAGGCCTCACGGCAACGATTCATGGGCTTATGATCAAAAAGGGGTTCGGTATTATGTTTGGGATGAATTTGGGTATGACAATAAGATGGAATTCCCCTTTTTTAATAATACACCTCGCAACGATTATGATGTGTTAATATTCAAAGCGGCGGGCTCTGATAACTACCCTGGCAATTCTGGCAGTCCGTCATGCCACCTTAGAGACGGTTTTGCGCAACGCTTATCACAAAACAATGCATTAGAATTAGAGGAGCGTTCTGTTTCGCATTGTGCAATATACATCAATGGGCAATATTGGGGATTGTATGAGATACGAGAGCGAGTAGATGTTGATTATACGGAATATTATTATAATCAAGGAAAAAAAGATGTAGATATTTTGAAATTTTGGGGAGGCATGAACGTAGAAGAAGGCAGCGACACGGGTTGGGTGAATTTGTATAATTATATAATGACGAACGATATGTCAATACCCTCCAATTATAATTGGGTTTCAAGCCAACTACATTTAATTAGTTTTATCGATTATTTTGTACTTAATACCTACTTAGTTGCCACTGACTGGCTCAATTGGAACACAATGTGGTGGCGTGGTAGGGCAGGAGGAGGCACGAAATGGCGTTATACTTTATGGGATTGTGATAATATTTTGGATCTTGGGCAGAATTATACGGGCCTGCCAACTACCGATTTCAGTGGCGACCCCTGCGATGTGCAAACTACGGGCATTGGAGGGAGTGCTGATGAAGGGCACATTGATATGTTAGAGGCATTGTTGGCAAATCCACAATTTGAAGACTTATACATGAACCGGTACGCCGATTTAATGAACAGCACATTTAATTGTGAAGAAATGAACAATTTATTGGACTCAATAGAGGTAGTAATAGCCCCTGAAATGCCCGCACACACTGCACGTTGGGGAGGGAGCATGACCACATGGAACGATAATATGACGTATTTAAGAACGCAAATAGACGGGCGTTGTACAGTAATAGCCGGTGGCATGGTAGATTGTTATGAATTGAAAGGCCCTTACAATTTGACTATCGATAGACTTCCTATCAATGGGGGTACTGTAAAAATTAACACCATCTTTCCCCCATCATATCCCTATAATGCGACGTACTTTGGCGGGACCACTATGACCCTAATAGCTAAGCCTGCCCCGCTTTTTCAGTTTGATTATTGGACTATCAATTTAGATACTTTAAACCCCACACTGCTTGACGACACTGTAACTTTGACACTAGACACTAACGATATAATAGTGGCCTATTTCAAACCTATTTCTACTCCACCCCCTCCTCCTGACACGACCGTATATCCGCCGCCGCCGCCACCACCACCTGATATAGAAAATACCCCAATCGCAATACCGGGAATGTTTTCTCCTAACGGTGATGGCAAAAACGATATTTTTTATGTACTAGGTAATCAAATACAACAACTAGATTTTCAAGTATTCAATCGTTGGGGTCAACGCGTGTTTACGACCACTACTGTGGGCCAAGGTTGGGACGGCAGGTTCAACGGTCAAGAGTTGAACACAGGCGTATTTGGGTATATTTTAAAAGCTACCACAGCCAACGGTCAAGTGATTAATAAAACTGGCAATATCACCTTAGTTCGATAATAATTATATACCCCATTTTTCGATTTAATAGTATGAATAAATGAATTTTGCATCTAAAATAGTCTTTGTTATATGTTTACTTTTTGCACAAATTGCAAATGCACAAGACGTACATTTTTCGCAATGGTCAGCAGCACCTATATACACTAATCCCGCTAACGCTGGGGTTTTTGATGGTGTGCAGCGTGTTATTTTAAATTATCGTAATCAATGGCCAAGCATTGGTGCACCATACAAAACCATAGCTTTTGCTTATGATATGCCCGTGTATTTTGGTAATAAATACAGCAAAAAAACTAACTCCTATCTCGGTTTAGGCAT
>JAYVJZ010000038.1:0-4582 GCA_043768865.1 Sphingobacteriales bacterium | reverse complement strand
AATAAAAAAATAGTAACAATACTTTTCATAATTTCTGTTAATTTTAAAGAAAAAATACTAACAACGTACGTCTTATAATTGCATTTCGTGCACGTCGGCTGCGATAATTAGTTTACCCATTGTTTTTGATTTAATTTCATCAATACTCACTCCTGGGGCGTATTCTAGCAATACAAATCCTAGCGGAGTTACATCTAAAACGCCTAAATCGCTGACTATTTTTTTAACACAACTAACGCCCGTAAGAGGAAGAGTACAATTAGGCAACAATTTGCTATTACCGTTTTTGTCGCAATGTTGCATCGCTACTATTATGTTTTTGGCAGAAGCAACTAGATCCATCGCTCCGCCCATGCCTTTTACCATTTTTCCGGGTACTTTCCAATTGGCTATGTCTCCGTTTTGGCTGACTTCCATAGCTCCTAGCACAGTTAAATCTACTTTTTGTGCACGTATCATTCCAAAGCTCAACGCTGAATCAAATATCGCTGCACCCGGCAATAAAGTTACTGTTTGCTTGCCTGCGTTGATCAAATCGGCGCTTTCGTAGCCCGCAAAGGGGAATGGCCCCATGCCTAAAATACCATTTTCACTTTGTAAAATTATACTCACGTCGTCGGGGATATAATTCGCCACTAGGGTAGGTATGCCGATGCCAAGATTAACGTACATACCGTTTTTAAGTTCTTTGGCTATTCGTTTTGCTATTTGTTCTTTAGTGAGCATGAGGAGGTGCAGTTGTTTTAATAAAAAAATGAGTGTATTTTAAATAGTCCTAACGGTGCGTTGTTCAATGCGTTTTTCATAGTTTCCACCTTGAAAAATACGATGTACAAATATTCCAGGGGTGTGTATTTGCATTGGATCTAATTCGCCAGGCGCGACAAGGTGTTCTACTTCCGCTATTGTAATGTTGCCGCCCATAGCCATGAGCGGGTTGAAGTTGCGTGCAGTATCTTTGTATATAAGATTGCCTAGGGTATCGCCTTTCCATGCTTTGACGATGGCAAAATCGGCTTCTAGGGCGTTTTCTATTACATATTGTTTGCCTTTGTGGGTTATAATTTCTTTGCCAATAGCAACCTCAGTACCAAGCCCTGCTGGGGTAGGAAAAAATGGAATACCATAGCCTCGCATCATGCATCGTGTGGCTAAAGTACCCTGTGGCACTAGTTCTACTTCTAATTCTCCGTTCAGCATTTGTCGTTCAAATTCTTGATTTTCGCCAACATAGGAGGCAATCATTTTTTTTATTTGACGTGTTTGTAGTAGCAATCCAAGACCAAAATCATCAACTCCTGCATTGTTGCTGATGCAGGTGAGTTGTGAGGTTCCTTGGGCTACTAGGGCGGCTATACAATTTTCGGGTATGCCACACAACCCAAAACCACCTATCATTAGTGTCATGCCGTTTTGTATATCAGCTATTGCTATAGTTGCATTTGCGACAGTTTTGTTCATTGTGTTCACGTCGTTATTTTTTTTGATTAATATAGGGTAACAAATATACTACTTGCTTTTTATTTTATGGTTAGAGTTGTTGAAAGTAGTGTGGGTGTGGGTGTCCTTATTTTTAACTAAAATAATACGGTGTTGCGGTAGCTAACCCGCCCGAAGGGTGCGTGAGGGTGAAGGCGTAGCTCCTTTTTTAGTTTTGCGATTATTAGTAATGTAATGGAGTAATATGTAAGGGTTGGGTAGCAAAACAAAAAAAGAGCGGGAGCTGAAGACCGACCCTTGCCCTATCTATGTTTGGGGCGATTAGCAGGATATATTTATAGGGCAAGGGGCACGCCCTAAATTATTTTTTCGTTCAGCTATTTTATCGATTTCTTTGATTTCATTTCGTTGACATTTTATTGTACTTTTGATGTATGAAAAAGTTATTTTTTTTGTTGATATTGTGTGTCAGCTTGCCTACGTTAGCGCAAGTAAACATTACCCTTTTGAGCCGTTTGGCGTATGATAAAACGTATGATATAGACGGCATTGAGGACACTACCTGTGCTAATATCTGGGGCTGGACTAATGCTGCCGATGGACGGGAATATGCACTCGTGGGGGCGGAGCATGGCTCATCGATTGTTGATGTTACAAACCCTGCAACGCCTACTCAGGTGCAGTTTGTGCCGGGTACTATGAACCTTTGGAAGGAGATAAAAACATATCAACATTATATGTATGTAGTGAGCGAGGGCGCTGGTCATGGGTTAAAAATAACTGATTTGCAAACGTTGCCGGGAGCTGTAACTACGGTTACACGGTCGTTTAGCGCTACTAATCGGGCTCATGCTTTGTTTATAGATGAAACGCAAGGCTATTTGTATATGTTTGGCATGTCGGGGCTTGCTGGTGGTGGTTGTTTGATTTGGGACTTGAATGTAGATCCGATGAATCCTACTATTGTTGGTCAATTTGCTAGTAATTATATTCATGATGGTTATGTGCGGAACAATAAATTGTATGCAGGAGCTATAAATATTGGGTTGTTGCAGATAATAGATGTTACTAATAAAGCTTTGCCGGTGTTGATTGGTAGTGTGGTAACACCAAAGGCATTTACGCATAATACGTGGCTTAATGATGCTGGCAATGTTTGTTTCACAACTGACGAAAAACCTGCTTCATATTTGGCTGCTTATGATGTCAGCGACCCTACTGATATCAAGCTTTTAGATAAAAAATTGAACCACACCAACGGCAATGCAATTGTGCATAATGTACATGTAAAAAACGACTGGGCTTGGGTTAGTTTTTATACTTCGGGCATATCGGTGTATGATGTGCATGTGCCTGATATATTGGTTGAGGTGGGCTACAACGACTATACGCCAACGGTTTCGGGCAATGTATTTGAGTCTAATTGGGGAGTGTATCCGTATTTTAATTCTTCTACCATAATCGGAAGTGATATAGAGCGAGGTTTGTATGTATTTCAAAGTACTCCTCCGCGTGCTTCTTATGTGCGTGGTGTGGTCAAAGATGCGTGTGGCAACGTGTTGAGCAATGTGAAGGTGAAACTAGTAGGCACGCAGGATAGTACAACTACTGATGTGTTTGGTGCTTATAAAATGGGATTTAATTATGAAGGCACGTTCATTTTAACTGCTAATGCGTCGCCCTATCAGTCAGTTGCGCAGAGTGTAACATTGGTGCGAAGTGAGGTAGATATTTTGAATATTGTATTGCCAATACCTGCTCCTGCGGTGAGCCCTTCGGGTGCTAGTACATACTGCACGGGTACGTCTGCTACACTTACTGCCACAGGCACTTCAGGCTTTGCTACACAATGGTACAATGGAGCAACATTAGTAGCCACGGGAACTGCAACTTACACTACTGCTTCGTCAGGTGCATATACGGTAGTCAATCAAATAGCTTCTCCACCTTGCTCTACGAGTTCTGCTGTCAGTAACTTAAATTTCGCTGTGCCTCCTAGTCCTGCTATCAGCGGGGGGGTGGCTGCGGCTTGTGGCAACAATTCATATGTTTATAGTATTGCTCCTGTGGCTGGCTCGGTGGTTTTGTGGAGCGTTACCGAAGGGATAATAGTCAGTGGACAAGGCACGAATAGTGTGGTTATTATGTGGAATAACATTACTGCATCGGGCACTTTGAGCGTTACACAGACATTGCCATAGTGGCGATCTAGGCTTTGTATTGATTATCAATTACAGTTAATTGTGATGCAACTACTATCGATGTAATGGCGTGTCAATACCCTGCTTTTCAAATACGAAATATTAAATTTAATTGAACCTCGTTCAGTTGAAATACAAAATTTGGTTTTATAAATATTTGACTCTTGGCTTTACTCTTTTAATTAAATTAAATACAGAGCTCCACTCCTACTTTTGTTTATTTAATTTATAAATGCGTTTAAATTTTGAAGCCCTATTTCACAATATCATTTCACAAAATCAAGTATTTACATTGGCCTGCAAAAATGCATTACACATAACAATAAACCCTAAAAAAACAAAACGAAAGATAAGAACTACGTAATAGAAGGCAGCATTAGCAAGATACTTTGACTATATATGGAACTACCTTTTGCGGTAGTCGAGGCATGATATTATGCTTAATTTTTATTGTGTAGTTGAGGGGGTAAAAAAAATATAGCCCCTCACAAACTGAGCGGCTATATACAAAAACAAAAAAAATTAGAAGCTTGGTATTTGGGTTATAACCCAAGTATAGAAATGCCGATAGTAAGGGGTCTGACGTCCTGTTGGGCAACCCGTATATCGGTTGTTGAAGCTGTAATGTTGAGCCTGTCGAAGGCGTTATTTGTGAACAGATTTGTAAGCCCATAGGTAGCAAAAACATAGCATTTTTTGTATCCAATACGGACAGTAGCATCGCAACGCAAGTGTTCTAAGCCATAGTCGCTGCGGTCTATTATTTTACCACTACGCTCTCCGGTTGCTTTTATTTTCAAGGCGGTAGCAAAACGATAATAACCGATTACTCCTGCACTCAATCGAATGGCATCTTTTTTGGATTTAGAGGTATTAAATTGAAACATCAAAGGCACTGCGAGGCTTGATGTAATTAATTTTATTTTTTTATTCACTGCAAA
>JAYVJZ010000037.1:0-7876 GCA_043768865.1 Sphingobacteriales bacterium | reverse complement strand
GGGTAAGATTACTGATTTTGACTGCGTGATGTAGTTATTTTTTTAAACTCCTCCAAACTTACCATTTTCTCTTCTAAGTTTGCTTTGGTGAGGATATAATCATTGATTTTGGAGGAAACCAATTTATCATAATCTTTATTAAATTCTTCGCGATTGTCTTGGTATTTTTTTTCTATCATCTTACGAAGCGTGCTTTCATCTATAGTATCATAATCGGCGCGTTTACGCAAAGAGTTTTTAAAGGTATCTGTGTAATGATTTACCACATCATCATACGTTAAATTTATATTGTTTTCTTTTTGGATTTTCATTTGCAAAATCTCATTACGCACCTGCTCAATCACATTATTGTTTAGTGTTGTTTCGTTGGTATTATTTTTCTCATTCACCAAGCGTAGCAAGTATCCAAGCGGCAAATCAAATGTTATATTTTCATGTAAATATTGCATAATATCTTGATTAAGCTGCGCTTGCTCATGCTCATTGAAATACCGCTCATAATCTGCTTTCAGTTCGTTTTCAAATTCCTGCTCGTTTGTGATAGTAGCATTTGGAAAGCACAGCTGATAAAACTCCTCTCCAAGTTCTGCTAATTGTAATGCTTTTATTTCAATTATATGCATGTTGAATGCCACATTTTCAACTAATTCTTCTTTGTTTCCTTCTTTGTTTAGTAAGAATTGATTAATTTCTTTCACGGGCTTACTAAAGGCTTCGTACACGTTTTCAATCAAAATAATATCATCTTTTTTAGCCGCCAAAACCTGCTCTCTGAGCGGCCCTTCTTTGAACCATTCTAGCAATATAGAGGCATCTTTTGATTCGATATCCTCGGGTGCGTCGATAGGTTTGAAAGCGACTGTCAAATACCCTTGCAGGGCCACATTTTCACTTATCTGATAGCTGCCAAACTGAATGCGAGCGGTGTTTACAGCCTCTTTGAGCAGGTCGTCTGTTATTACAACCTTGTAGGTAATGAGTTTTTTAGATGCATCGAATTCTATATCAAATTCGGGTACCAACCCAACATCAAAACGAAACACCATATCGGTAGGATTCTTATAATCAACAATATTCTTATCCTCGTCGCCCACTACTGCTATTGGAGAGCCAAAAGTGTTTAATTTTTCAGATTCTAAATATCCGTTCATGCTGTCCCACACTTGGTTTTGCAGCACATCGGCCAACAGCTCGTCGCCATACATTTTTTTTATTAAATCTTTGGGCACTTGACCTGGCCTGAACCCTTTAATAGTTGCTTCTTTGCATGCTTTTTTGATGCGTTCTTCAAATTTTGGTAAATAATCGGCTGTACTTATATCGATTGTAATAGTTGCTGTAAGCGGCGTATCTATTGTATAGTTTATTAACATACTTTTATTTATTATATTCTTTTTATAATTTTTTAGGAGTGCGAAAGTACAACAATTATAAAATACTAGGTGCTGTTATTGATTGAAGTCGAAGATAAGTAATGAAAATATAATGTAATTAATGGCATAGAGCAACCTCAATCACATTAAAACTAGAAGAAAAACGGTACCGTGTTACGGCTAACCAAATACCGTTTTTATTAAAATTTCATGCTTCTTACATCTGTGTTAATCTACGTTAGGATGTATATATCCGTTGTCTTTTTTCAAGATGCTAGTGTTAGATTGTACATCGGCATTATGCTGACTAGATCCCAAATAATAATCGCTTAACTGCGTGGTGTGAGAATATATCAAATTTTCTAACTCTGTATTATTACGAACTACCGCCGGTTGATTTGAAATTTCTTCAATTTTGACAGGGTCACTATATCGGTTACTAAGCATTTGCATTCTACGCTTACGCTCATCATCCATTTTTTTCGTTGTTTCCAGCGGGCTTTTTGTTTGAAAATTAGGGCTCGGTATAGTTGGGTTACTACTCTTTTGAATTGGTTCTGTTATTATTACATTCTGATTGCGTATTGGTAGCTCAAACGTAACGGCCTCGGCACTTTGCTGCGATTGTGGCAGAGTAGTGTCTGTCATTGGAGGGGTAGTTTGCGAAAACAAATCCAAATTGTAAAGTCGCTCGTCAGATGTAGTACCTAACTCCAAAAATTCATCAAGTGTTTCTGGTTTTTTTTGATATTCATTTTTGCTCACCGTGTAATCATAATCGCCTATAGCTTTGAAACCAGTTACAATAACCGTGATCTTTAAATTTTCGCTAAGCGACTCGTCATACGAATTACCCCAGATCAAAAATGCATCTTTGCCTATCTTGCTATTCAAAGTTCGAGCTATGAATTCTAGTTCCTCAGGCAATAATTCGCCTTCTTCAGATTTGCTACTCGTAACATTCAACAACACTTTTGTAGCCCCAAATATATCTTTGTTGCGCAACAGTGGCGACTTCAAAGCCATATCCAAAGCTAGCTCAGCTCTATTTTCACCATTGGCCTCACCGATACCCATTAGGGCTATACCGCTGTCTTTCATAACGGTTTTTATGTCATTGAAGTCCACGTTTTTATATCCCGGCATCGTTACTACTTCAGTTATACATTTTACGGCATTGGCTATGACTTTATCGAGATTAGCGAAGGCTTTGCTCATGCCTATACGCGGAAATATTTCTAATAATTTATCGTTGTCAATCACAATCAAAGCGTCTGCATTTTTTCGCAATTCGCTTAGGCCTTCTAGTGCAAATTCCATTTGTTTGTCGCCTTCAAAATAAAACGGCATCGTAACAATAGCCACCGTTAAAATCCCTTTGTCTTTAGCGGCTTTGGCTACTACAGGTGCTGAGCCTGTCCCTGTTCCCTTGCCTAAACCCGCCACAACAAATAACATTTTTGTGTTGCGGTCCAAGCAGCTTTCTATTTCTTCGATAGACTCAAGAGCCGCCATACGACCCACTTCAGGATTCGCTCCGGCACCCAATCCTTGCAGGGTTTTAGCTCCCAACATAATTCGATTGGTTACATTTGTTTTGTTCATCGCTTGCTCGTCTGTGTTGCAAACATACAAGTTAGCTCCTACTATGCCTATTTGTTGCATATAGCTAACTGCGTTGCCCCCTCCGCCGCCTAATCCAAATACTTTGATGTAAGAGGTTTGATCTTTTGGCATGTCAAATTCCATAATGTTATAATTTATTTAGTTAGTAATTTTATTATTAATTTAGTTTGTATCTATCGCTATGAGCGGGTTTTTAGTGATTGGTATTGTTTATTCATCCTTGTCTATTTCGTTTTTTTTATCAATAAACAGTTTCCCGATATTTTCTAAAATACTGAACCCCCAACCTGCTTTTTTCTTGATAGGTTCATTGAATTCACCTCTTAATTTACGGGCATCTAAATCCTCAAAACCCTTTAACACCAAGCCTACTGCGGTTGCATACATAGGGTGTTGCAACGTATCATTATTGACAGTATTCAAGTGAACAGAGGGCACGCCAATAGTCGCATCCATGCACAAAGTGTAGCTCGCAAGTTGCTTGAGATGATTTAATTTAGAGCCTCCGCCCGTTATTACTAGTCCCCCAATCATATTATTTTTAAAATTAGAATTTATTACTTCGCTATATACTACTTCTAGTATTTCTTCCATTCTTGTTTGAATAATCTTAGCCAAATTTAATTGAGAGATCTCACGTGGATTGCGACCTTGCAACCCCGGTATTGTTATTATTACATCATCTACGTTTTCAGTGCTCAAAGCCGAACCATGATTTACTTTCAATAATTCCGCCTGCCTTTCCATAATTTTACAAATACTACGAATATCTTCAGTGATTACATTGCCGCCGGCAGGTATCACGTGCGTATGTCGTATAATATCATCATAAAATATAGCAATATCCGTAGTGCCTCCGCCGATGTCTATCAGCACCACACCTTCTTTTTTCTCTTCTTCTGTGAGTACCGAAGCAGCTGAGGCTAGGGGTTCTAGTATTAATTTTTTAGGGACGATGCCTGCTTTTTCAACGCAATTTTTTATGTTACGTATCGCACTCGTTTGCCCTAATATAATATGAAACGTCGCCTCAATCCTATTGCCCATCATACCCTCAGGGTTTTTGATTCCTTGTATAGAATCAACAGTAAAATCTAATGGTAAAATATGTAATATTTCCTCCCCTGGTGCTATAGCAATATTGTACATTTCTTGAACCATAGCGTGTATATCATCACTATTAATGCTGCGTTCTAGTTCTTCGCCCGAGCGTATCTTGCTCCCTCTCGATTTTATGCTTTTAATGTGCTGTCCTGCTATGCCCACATACACTTCGCGAATCAACACCTTGCTGTTATATTCAGCTTGCTTGATTGCTGATTTTATCGAACTGATTGTCAGATCAATATTGACGATGTCGCCACGCAAAACGCCCTGAGAGTCTGCCTTTCCGACTCCTAATATTTCGAGCTTTTTGTGTTCATTGCGTCGCCCTACTATCGCACATATTTTAGTAGTGCCGATGTCTAAACCAACGATAATTTCATCATTAGTGGGGGGCAGAGGTGGTGTCTGTTGACTCATAATTATTATATTTTTTATATTTACAAACTATTTGATTATTGAAAGTAACATTGAGCGATTCGTATTTGTCCCACATGCTTTTTTTAGACATATTTTTTGCATAAAACAACTCTAATTTATGGAGCTTTGGAGCGTAATCAGTACAACTACCAAGCTCAATAATATGATTGCCTAAGTTAGGTATGATAGTAAATGTGTTGTTATTATTCCAAATTATTTCATCTACTTGTGCACACCAAAACTCGCTCGTAGCTATATGCAAAGCCATGTTGCAGACTTGTCTGAACAGAGCAGTGTCTTTGGTGTCTATATAATCGGCTAGGCCCGAAGGAGCGTTCAATAGCAACGGTACATGTGCTGTAAACTTTTTACTACAAGGTATTTTATTGAATTTTTTATCTATATAAAACGATAAATTATCCGTGTTATAAATCCTTAAAATAGGTTTTTTTTGTTTGATATCTATGTGCAACTTGCCCGTTCTGCCTACATACAATTGCGCATCTGCTACGAATGGCAGTCGCTCTAAGTGTTTTTCGGCTTTTGTAAGATTTAATTTTTCAATTTCAAGCTCGGTCAATTTAGAAAAACCAATATCTAATAATTGACTTTTAATATCGGTAGTATCCACAAAATACATCCCCTCACTGTAGTCTATTGCAATAATCAAACTTGAATTTTTTAATACTTTTCTTTTCGCTGTAGCCGCTATCAACAGTGATACGACACCGCCTATTAGCAGCAACCAAGCCATTAAAATACCTATTATTATGATTCCTTTTTTCATTATTGATGGGTAGTTTTTATGTTTGATTCTAGCTGCAATAATTGATTTTTGATTGGGAGTACAAGCGTGTCTATATCACCTGCACCTACCGTAGCCACCACATCAAAGTGCAAGGTTGCGAGGAGGTCAAGGAGTTGCGATTTTTCCACTAAATACTTGCTATCGCACGTCAATCTTTCAAAAATCAATTGCGATGTTATGCCTGCTATTGGCAACTCACGTGCTGGATAAATAGGCAGCAATATAACAGCGTCTGCTAGGCTGAGGCTACTTGCAAATCCCTCTAAAAAATCGTTGGTTCGACTGAATAAATGTGGTTGAAAAATCACTACTATCGAAGCTGATTTGTATTGCAAACGAAGTGAATTTATGAAATTCGTAATCTCGCTCGGGTGATGAGCATAATCGTCTATCATCACTACATTGGAGTTGTCTATTACATACTCAAACCTGCGTTTTATACCTGTAAAAGTTTGCACCCCTTGTTGTATTTGATCATCAGTAAGTCCCATTATTTTAGCTACCTCAACTGCAGCCGTCATATTTTCAACATTATGGATGCCCGATACATTAAGCGTAATATTATCAATAGTTCGATTGCTTGATTTAGAAGTATGTTCAAACTTATACTGGCGAAAACCAACGTTAGATATTGTACTATATACATCGGCCTGATGCTCATTTACAGCATAACTAAGATGCGTTGCTGCTATCGTTTTTTGTTTTAAATTGGTTCGCTCATGCGCTATGAGAGTGCCTTTAGTTTTAACGTTTTGGGCAAAAGTATAAAACGCTTCTTCGACATTTTTTGCCGTATTATAAATATCTAAATGATCAGCATCGGTAGATGTTATGACTGCGATATCTGGATACAATCGATGAAAACTTCGATCATACTCATCGGCTTCAACTACTATAACCTCCGTATTGGTACAAATAAAATTGCTATTAAAATTAACACTGATACCCCCTAAAAAAGCCGTACAACCTACCCCACTGTGCTCTAGCAAATGTGCTATCATACAAGAGGTGGAAGTCTTGCCGTGCGTGCCTCCTACGGCTATAGTGAAGGTGTTGTGTGTGATGTTGGCTAAGACCTCACTACGCTTGAGTACCTCATATTTTTTATCTAAAAAATAATTAAATTGAATACTATTTTTTGGTATTGCAGGCGTGTATATTACAAGTTCAACATCTACTTGTATCGTAT
Organism: Sphingobacteriales bacterium; assembly: GCA_043768865.1. Lineage (GTDB taxonomy): Bacteria > Bacteroidota > Bacteroidia > Chitinophagales > JAYVJZ01 > JAYVJZ01. The sequence continues at coordinate 1,356 of JAYVJZ010000037.1, read as the reverse complement.
CCATAGTGTCGATATATGTGATACTAGCTCCCTCGGATTCTAATAACACAGTTAATTCAGTTTTGGTTTTATCGTACCCAAATACACTAACGCCACGGTGCATAAAATATCTTGCAAGTGCACTCATACCAATGCCTCCAATGCCTAAAAAATAGATTTTATTTAATTTGGTTAGGTTCATAATATACATGCTTCGATTTCGTTTACAATTCTAGCTGCTGCGTTATCGATAGCTAATTTTTTGATGTTAGTAGAGAGTTGCAATTGTAGCGATTCATCTCTCAAAAGCTTATACAGTAATGGTTTCAATGTTGTATTAAGTGTATCATCTTTGAGCATCAAAGCGGCATTTGCATCAACTAGTGCCTGTGCATTTTTAGTTTGATGATCCTCAGCAACATTAGGCGACGGCACCAGTATAATTGGCTTGCCCGCTATGCAAAGCTCTGATATACTCAGCGCTCCGGCTCTTGATATCACTACATCAGCTGCTGCATATGCTACGTGCATATCAACAATAAATTCTTTGACGATTGCCATTTTATGTGGTGTGATAGTTTTAATTATTCGATCATAATATTGATTTCCTGTTTGCCAAATCACTTGTATATCGTCATTGATTATTTGATCAAATATAGACGCTATAGCGTTGTTAATCGAGCGTGCCCCTAAGCTTCCACCTACTATGAGTAGTGTTTTTTTAGCTTCATTTAATCCTAATTTCAACAAGGCTTCATCTCTTGTGCAGGTGGCATTGACGATGCTGCTTCTCACAGGATTACCGGTTAAAACTATTTTGCTAGCCTCAAAATAGGCGTCCATATTTGGATAGGCTACACACACTTTGGTAGCAGCTTTGGCTAACCACTTATTAGCAATACCGGCATAAGAATTTTGTTCCTGCAACAATGTTGTAACTCCCAAACTGCTTGCAACACGAAGGGTTGGTGCACTTGCATAGCCTCCCACACCGACTACTATATTGGGTCGATAGTTTTTTATTATACCTCTTGCCAACCATAAACTTTTTAGTAATTTGAAAGGCAAGAGAAGGTTTTTAAGTGAAAGATTGCGTTGTAACCCTACTATCGGCAACCCTTTAATTTCAAAACCTGCTGCAGGTACTTTATGCATTTCCATTCGTCCCAATGCCCCTACGAACAATACCTTGTTGCTAGCATTGCGACGCATTACCTCTGCGGCTATAGCGATGCCAGGGTATATGTGTCCACCCGTTCCTCCACCTGATATGATAACTTTGTATGCCATTCGTTATGCTACAGTTGGTTTTTTAATTACTGCATTTTCTTCATTGTATCTACTGACGCTCAATATGATTCCAACACTTGCAGCGGT
>JAYVJZ010000036.1:0-6030 GCA_043768865.1 Sphingobacteriales bacterium | reverse complement strand
AACGATAAACTAAACCCTTCTACCTAAATAAAATGGCATTCAAAATAAAATACTGCTTACTACTTTTTGTTGCACTGCTTGGGGTGTCGCTACAGGCTCAAACGAAAAAAAACAAGATAGTAACTGCACCGCAAAAAGAAAAAAAAGAAACCCTGATTGATACAAAAAAACGAGAAGAAAAAATGGCTATCGATAGTCTGCAATCGAGGAGTAACAGCAGTGCGGCTAGCATTAAAAAAATAGTAAACAAAACGAAAGATACCCCTGCTCGAATAGAAATACAAGCGGAGGACGTGGCTGATGATTTCACAATAGAACCCCTCGGCAGCGAAGGGATTTTGAATATATACAAATCGGAGGAGGGGGGAGAAAACGGTAAGAAAAAATGGGTATTTACCAGCTACAACAATGCTCTGCAACAAGTGTGGACATTGAATTATAGCTTAAATAGGCAATTGATTAAACACACAGTGTGCTATGACGAAAAATCAAAAACAATCTATCTGCTTTATGTATCAAGAGGCGCTACTAGACAATATAAAAATACGCAAAAAGGCGATTTTGTGTTGCTGTCGCTGAATATTATAACAAAACAGTTTATAGAAATAAACGTACCTAATAGCAAACCCTTTGCCGTCAAAGAACTCGAAATAATGGACAAAAAGGCAATAATAGCAGGCTATACATCACTTACGCCAACGGCTCAAACGCTGCGGTCGCTGCTCAACTTAGCTACTTTTTTTATTCCTAAAATGCTTGGTTTCAACTTTGAACGCCCCAAAGCAGCATCATTATGTGTTGATCTACAAACAAAAAAAACAACGCCTATTCTATTTGCAAAGCAAGTGCAAAGCATCATCAACAGTGCCGACAAAGCCCCTAATGGCAGCATCGGTTTGATGATGCTTGGGTCTAAAACTAAAAAAGACCCTATCGAATTGAACATTCAAATGCTAAATAAAAAAGGGGATTTGTGTGCTGCTATACCGGTACCTCTTAACAGCGAATTGCAGGCTACAGATGGACAAATAGCACTCTTAGACAATGATGATTATTACGTATTAGGTAGTTATAGAACGGCTATTTCGATGCGTGCACCGAGATTTAATAGCACGCACTCTTTGCCTGCTCGGTTGCAACTGAGCGAGGGTTTGTATTTTGCAAAATATACTAAAAATAATGCCCCAGAATTTATAAAATATGTCCCCTTCAAGTCGATTCCTAACATGACTGAATTGGCAAAAAAATACCCAAGCCTTCGGTTTAATTCCAATACCGATAATATAATTGGACTGGCTTTGACGCGTAATGTGATTAAACGAAATGACAACGAGTACATAGTGTTTGCCGAAACGTATCACCCTGAATATCGTACTTATACTATAAGAGATGCACAAGGTCAAATGCAAATCAATAGAGAGCTAGTAGGATACTCTTTTGACGTTGCTATATTGGTTGGCATCAATATAAGTGGTGAGGTGTTGTGGACAAATACATTTGAGATCAACTCAGCGCTGTCGTGGAATCTTAACCAAAAAACGCAGGTAATGAAAGGCGATAACAATGATATACAATTTGTGTATTGCGATGGCGAAAATGTGCATTACAACACGTTGAATGGTAGTAAATTGAATACTGAAAATCTATCAACCCCGCTGACCACTAACAACAAAGATGAAGAGCTATCGAGTAGAGGAGAAAGTGAATCGTTATATTGGTATGACAATTTTTTCTTAACGTATGTAGAGCAAAAAATAATCGATAAATCAAAAAACAAAACAAGCAGTAATGGTGATAAAAGCAAACGCAAAAGGTTCGTTTATAGCATCAACAAAATTGGATTTTAAAATCAAAAATATAGCATTGATCTGGTTGAAATGAAGTCCAAACAACAATAATCATTCAATTTTATACTAAAAACAAATCGCAACTAAGCACTGCTAGATTGAAAAGTCAAACTGCATCAATCAAAAAAAAGCGAGGTGATTATATAACTACTATAAGTTAATTTTTAGCCTTGTGCTTAGCTATAATCGCATCTATAGTTGCTGCTTTGTCGAGTAGCAGAGCGTCTTTACAATATTTTTTTATCTTATCTAAACCACTACTATACGAGCCATTCATCCAAAAAACATCATTGCTATTCCAGCCCTTGTCCAAGGTTGCAATCGCTTTGTCAATGATTGTTGCATCTTTGGTTTTGATGGTATAATTAACGTACTGATTAAGTATTGACATTTTCACGAACCCTGCATTTTTGTTAGCCCAAGTATCGAAGTAAGCGAAGTCAGATACAGCAACGGTTTCAGGCTCTGCTAACAATTGCATAATCGCAGCAGCTAGACCTGCGTTGTCTTCTTTGAAGAGGTTGCGAGCCTGTGTGGCACCTTTGGTTTTATTTATTTTGTTTATCGCTTTCAGCGCTGCTGCGACAACCACATAGCTGCTGTCGTTCAATGATTGAAAAAACAAAGATTCATAAGCGTCAGCGTTATTGTCTTTTAATTTTTTTATAGCCGCAGCACGGAGGGTACTTTTGGTGTCGTTGATAGCGATACGTTCGATAATTGGATAAGCAGCGAGGGTTATGTTTGGATCGTCTAGGTTTATTTTTTCTATAGCATTTTTTCGTAATGAATAATGCTTGTCTATCAACGCCGTATAAAATACTTTGTTCACGTCTTTGTTGTTATCAACCTTATCTGCTATACCTTGTAGTGCTTCATATCGGTCATTATATAACGGGGCTTGTTGGTATTGTTTTATAAATTGCTCAATCGTTTTGTTTTCATTTTTTTTGCATAAGGTAGTCTTGCGTGCATCTGCGTTTATGAAATCAGGCATAGACGCACAAGGAAATCGAAATAGTTCAACCTCATTGCTCACTACTATTTCATGGCGTTGGGCCTTGCCATCTGTATAAACATCTACTGCCAACGGCAAGCGAAAGGCGATATCACCGGCACTCATTTGCTTTTGTGTAACCTCCACCGTTGCCTCACGAGTCACTTCATCATATCCATAATTATAACTAAGCACGGGGTGCCCTGCTTCGAAATACCATTGATTAAAAAACCAGTTTAAGTCCCTGCCCGACACCTCTTCAAAGGCCAAACGCAAATCATGCACCTCTGCACTTTTGAATTTATTTTTGGTTAAATACACATTCAACCCACCATAAAAAGCGTCGTCTCCTAGCTCAGTGCGAAGCATGTGCAATATGCGTCCCCCCTTGTTGTAGCTGTGTCCATCGAACATTTCTTCTTTATTAGAATAATTAAATCGAATCAATTTTTTCTTTTTGTTTTGAGCATCGCGCATATAGCCTGCCGTAGCAGCAATATTTTCATAATCGGCTTGTTCGCGACCGTATTTATATTCTAACCACAAATACTCACTATAGTTTGCAAAACTCTCGTTGAGCGATAGGTTGCTCCAACTCTCGCAGGTAACTAAATCGCCAAACCAATGATGAAACAACTCATGTGCGATGATGGTTTCATAATCGTTATCTAATTGCTCGCGACTCGTCTGTTGCAGGGCATCCATGTAGATAACGGCACCTGTGTTTTCCATCGCACCACTCACATAATCTCTCACTATTATGTTTGAAAACTTATCCCACGGGTAGGCTACACCAGTGATTTTAGAACTAAAAAATTCTATCATTTCAGGTGCGTTGCCGAATATATTTCTCGCATAAGGAGCGTATTTTTTCTCCACATAATAAGCTACTTCTTTGTCGCGCCATGTGTCTTTATATACAGCAAATTCGCCTATTGCCATCATAAAAAGATACGGAGCATGTGGCAAATCTTGTTTCCAATAATCAGTACGAGTGCCGTCGGCATTGGCTTTGCTACTCATTAATGTACCATTGCTGAGGGTCGTATATTTAGCAGGTACGGTGATGTAGATTTCTTCTGTTGTTTTTTGATTGGGCTTGTCGATAGTAGGAAACCAACAGCTAGCAGCCTCGGTTTCGCCTTGTGTCCAAATCTGTGTTGGCTTTTCAGGGTCTGTACCATCGGGGTTAATAAAGTAAAGCCCCTTATCGCTAGTGATAGCAGCACTTCCCGCAGGGTCGGGCAACTCATCAGGCTTTGCAACGTAGCGTATAGTGAGCGTAAAATTTTCGTCTTTTTTGTATTTTTTATCAAGTTCTATTTGGAGCTGTAGGCTGTCGTAAGTATATTTCAATGCTGCACCGTTGATGGTGATGCCAAGTATATCCATGCCTTTGGCATCGAGTAGTAGTTGATTGTGAGGATAAAAATGTGATTTTAGCGTAATAGCGGCTTCGCCATACATGTACCTTTTTTTGTAATCAAACCTGACATTAAGTTTGGTATGTACTAAATCGAAAATCTTATCAGCTGCGGCTTGATAGGGTTCTTGAACTATTTTTTTATTTACTAGATTAGCTGCTATAAGAGAATCCATATCAAGGCTAACTGTGGCACCTCCTTTTTTTGACTTGTTACTACTTTTTTTTGTAGTTGCACAAGCGGACATTAGCCATGTAAATGCGAGTACGATTATTATTTTTTTCATAGTTTGTTTTGCTTCATGTTTAGAAATATCACTACGTATTTCATAGTACAAAAATAAGATTAGTTTCGTTATTCTTTTGTATAAAGTAGGTTCATTTTTTGTAACATAAACAATAAACTAAAAACTGCTTTTTTGTTTGAAAATGTTTTTTTGTTTAAATTAAAAACCACTCGCAATGCGAGTGGTTTTTTTAAAGTTCATTATTTTACTAGGTCTATTGCTTCACCCATTTGAGTGGGGCATAGACTACGTCGCCTTGTAGCACACAATAATAAATACCCGGTGATAGGCTAGCGTTTACTTGTATGGTGTTGTTGGCGATGCGGCCACTTTGTAGTATTTTGCCATCTATGCTGATGAGCTGATAGGCTGCATTGTCTATCTTCTCGTTGAAGGTGAGGGTGTTGAGCACGGGGTTGGGATAAAAGCTAAGCTGCAGGGCAGGACTTTCTTCTACGCCAATAGGGAAAGTGCAAAGTAGCTGCCCGGGGTACCAAACATCGTTACCTGCAACAAATAGCAAAGTATTTACAGTATCCAATCAACTCAACGTATTTATTCCTAATTTATAATTATGATCTTTGTTAATACAGGTATCTATAACTGCATTTGAAATAGTGATAGTATCTGATCCTCCTAAGCAATAATAGGTATATTCAGGAATATCGCTCAACTCCAAGGGCCCTAGAAATTCAAATAAATTATTATTAAAAAGTATTATGCCTCTTTTATAGCAAAAGTCATTAAATTTTGTTTTGTCATAATACATAAGTAGTGGCGGATGTTTAACAACGGGTACAATCATTCCAAAACCAGTAACAATACATCCAATACTGTTAGTATCGTAGTTTTCAATTATTTTTTTTGAGGTACGTTTCAATGGGTCGTTATAATGGTATGCTCGTACTTCAAAAACAGAGTCGAAAGGGGTAGTAATAGCCACTTCGCCTAATAACGAATTTATCGAAGTATAAGAGGCGTCAGCATCATACCCTAATACAAGAGAGTCTTTGTTGCCTACCGCATCTTCAAAGTAGAAGGTCATCTCAAACTCAGCCGATTGGGCTTCGGCGTTGTTGATTGATAATAATAGGAAGAATAAGAAAATATTTTTCATAATTTTTGAGTCTTATTGATTGTTAAAAATAGAGGCAATGGCTCTGTCTGTGTTAGAGGATAGGACGATATAGTAAATACCCTGTGGTAATCCACTCATGTCTAATTCCTCCTCATACGCTCCTGCTTGTAGTTGGATTGGCTATAAGCAATTTTAGTTAATGATTGTAATGATACAAACATTAAAATAAAATTAAAATTGGGGGGTAAAATTACCCAACCTAGAATTTTTCATAATTTTTTTTGGTGGTTTAATTAAAATGCAGGATTCAAGTTGTAAATGCAACTTTTTGATTAAAAATTTTGTTAGGTGCTTCAAAGTTAAATCTTTTTCTTGGTCTATCGTTTAGTTGATTTTCT
>JAYVJZ010000035.1:0-19524 GCA_043768865.1 Sphingobacteriales bacterium | reverse complement strand
GGCGGGCACTGACAGCGCTTTGTTGTGCTAGGTGGGTGAGTTATTACTGTAGTTCAAAGCGGTGGCACGCCCTATTTTTATTTTTTTCTTGCTTAATTTAGTTGCTGTATATTTGTTAAAAAAAAGTAAGATTATGTGTAAATTTTTTACTGTTATTTTGTTGTTGTGCGTGGGTAGGATGCAGGCAGCTCCTGGCGATACTACGTGGGTGAGCGTTCATAATGCGGTGGATATGACGTATTATGGGAATTATGATCAGACGGGATTTTTTCCTTCGGGTGCTACGAGTTATTCGCAGGTATTGTTGTATTGGACGATGGGCTGCGCATCAACGGGCTGTAGCGATTGGGACTATGATGTACATGTGCGAGCGGGTAAATATTTAGGGTTCAACGATTCGAGTGTGGCAAGTGTGGATACGCTTTTGGGCGATACTACATGGAGTGTTTTTCCGGCTATTGAGTTTTATGAATTGGCTGAGGTGGTTACCCCTTATGGTGGCTACATGGCCTCTGGCACTGGTGGTTTCAATAATAGTTGGAAGCATAATCACATATTTGATGTTACTGATTTTGCAACTATATTGCGGGACAGTGTTCGTATGCGTGCGTTTTATAGTGGGTATAGCAGTGGATTTTCTACTACGCTAAAGTTTGCATTTATAGAGGGGACGCCGCCTCGCAATGTTTTGGACATAAAAAATATGTATAATTCTTATGTATATTATCCTAATTCGTCGGGGTTTGAGAGCAATGTACCTTTAAAAAATATTGTGCCAGTGTCAGGTACTAAGCAGGGGCGTTTTCGCACTATAATAACGGGGCACGGGTTCGACAATTCGGTTAGTTGTGCGGAGTTTTGTCCTAAAAATTATACAGTTTTGGTGAATGGTATTACTCGTTATACGCAATCGATTTGGCGTGATGATTGTGGCATCAACCCGATATATCCGCAGGGTGGTACGTGGCTATATGACCGTGCTAATTGGTGTCCTGGGCTGCGTGCGAATGTGCAGGAGCACGAGCTGACGGAGTTTATAGATGCGGCTACTCCGTATAGTTTGAATTTGGATATGGACGTGTACACTTGGACGGGCACACAGACGCCTGGGTATGCGATTGCTTCACAATTGATAAGCTATGGGGTAACTAATTTTGCTAACGATGTGGCTATTTTGGAGATTGTGGCTCCGGGTAAAATAGATGATTATAAACGCATCAACCCTATATGTGGCAAGCCAATTATTAAAATTCAAAATAATGGGAGTACGACGATGACTGCCTGTGCGGTGAACTATGGAATAGTGGGAGGCACACCGTGTAAGTATTACTGGGAGGGCAGTCTAGCTGCTCATGCACATACAGAAATATCTTTGCCAGAGTTGAATTGGGCTGGGATTAATGTGAGCAATCCACAATTTTTTGCTGAGGTGTCGGAGCCTAATTTTCAATTAGATGAGGTGATGCATAACAACAAAATAATTTCAAATTTTAATTTAGTGCCTCAGGTGGATAGTACATTTGTGATATGGATAAGTACGAATAATAGGGCTTCTGAGAATGCGTATTATGTTTATGATAGCGAGGGCAATACTGTTTTTCAACGTACATCGCTTGCCAATACGACACAATATAAAGATACAATAACCTTGCCTAAGGGTTGTTATACGTTTGTGCTAACAGACAGCGATGGCGACGGGTTGGATTGGTGGGCTAATAGTGATGAGAGCAGTGGGTTTGCGCGTTTCAGAAAAGCTACTACTTTTGTAAGTATCAAAAATTTTGTGGCCGATTTCGGTAAAGAAATTCGGTATAATTTTTCGGTGAATCAACAAGGAGGCAACACTAATTTTATATGCAATGAAACGAGTATTGATAATGTTGAAGATGCAACTAAAATAGATGTTTACCCTAACCCGGCGCACGACGAACTGACTATAGATATTGCCTGGGATGCAAACGAGAATGGAACTATATCGTTGTATAATCTGTCTGGGCAATTGGTTGCGGAGAGGACAAAAATCGATATGTATCAAAAATCGCATCGCATCAACGTAAACGACTTAGAACCTGGGTTTTATTTTATTACAATCAAAAGTGCTTCGCATTTTGCAACTAAAAAGATTGTAATTGAAAAGTAAGTTGAGCGTAATGGTAAGACAAATGAGCAATTGGCTGCGGCCTGTGGTGCTAAAACTTTTGTGTTTGATGTTGCTATTGACGGTTTATAGAGTGGCGTTTTATATGATAAACAAGGAATATTTTTCTTCACTATCACAGCAAACGATTTTCAAAGCATTTGTATTTGGTTGGCGTTTTGACTTGGTGTGTGTGTTGTATGTTAATATTGCTTGGTTGGTGTTAGAATTACTTTTTGAACAACGCAAAAACATATTTTTTCAGGTTTATTTTGTGATTAGTAATTTAATTGTACTAGGAGCTACTACTATCGATTGGTATTATTATAAATATGTAAACAAGCGGCTGAGCGTTGATTTTTTCACTAGTTTGTTTGATATTCAAAAACACGTATTATCGGATTTGGTATATTATTTTTGGGGAATCATCGTATTGGTTTTAAGTGGATTATTGTTGCATGTGTTGTACAAAAATTTAAACTATTCTGCTGAAAAAATTGAATTAAAAACAAGAATAGTTCTTGGCCTATTGCTAGTGCCATTGCTGCTGATAGGATTGCGAGGCGGCACGCAACTAAGACCTATAACTCCCGGCAATGCGAATGATAATATATCTGCCGAAGCGGCTAATTTGGTTCATAATTCGTTTTTCAATATGGCAGCTAGTGTATTTTTGCCTGGCCTACCCGACGCAGCATTTTATGATGATATAGCATTAAAAAAAAAATTTAATACGACACGACAATACAAATCAAATAACCCAAAATACAAAAACAAAAATGTGGTTTTGATACTAGTGGAAAGCTTGTCAAAAGAATATCTACATACGTATAATTTGAAGTATAATTATACTCCATTTTTGGATTCAATGTTGCAAATAAGTAGGTCTTATCCTAATTTTTATGCGAATAGCAAACAATCTATTAAAGGAAATATTGCGGTATTAAGTTCGATACCTTCACTTATGGATATGCCTATTACCACATCAAAATACCAGTCGAATCAACTGTTTGGGTTGCCACATTATTTAAAAAAAATAGGGTATCAAACGTGTTATTATCATGGTGCCCACAATGGGTCATTCAATCTTGAAACATTGGCGTATAAATGTGGTTTTGATAGTTATTATGGCATGGATCAATATGCAAATAGTGCAGTTGATTATGACGGAGAATGGGGTATTTGGGATGTTCCATTTTTGCAAAATATGATAGCATCGTTAGATACGATGAAGCCTCCATTTTTCGCAACTGTTTTTACGTTGAGCAATCATCATCCGTATTCGTTGCCGAGCGCTTATCAATCGCCTCAAAGCACCGCTGCGCCGTATTTGCAAACGTTAACATATACTGATTTTGCCTTGCGTCAATTTTTTGAAAAAGCGAAAAGCAAGCAATGGTTTGATGAGACTATTTTTATACTAACGGGAGATCATACGGGGCCTTTCGTTGGAGATGACGGTGATAATACACAGCAAAAAAACTATCAGTTACCGCTTTTAATTTACACTCCTAAATCGCCTGTTGGTAGCATTGACAGTTCGCTCTGCCAACAGATTGATATTATGCCGACGGTGCTAAAAGAGGTAGGATTTGAAGAAAAATTTCATAGTTATGGGTATAGCATCGATGACACTAGCCAACTTAAAATCTGTTATACGTACCTGCCACCATTTTTTATTATAAGTGAAAATCAATGTGTTGTTACTGATATCTACAAGGACGACACTTACCTCGATACAAGCGGCAAACAAGTTAGTAATGATGTAATTCAATATTTTAAGGCTATATTGCAGACCTATACCATTGAATTAAAGACCAACCAATTGACTGTGGAAGATGAGTAAATTAAAAATACTTTTTATTGTAAATCCTATATCAGGCATCACTCAAAAAAAACAAATACCTGAGCGAATAGAGGCGTTGATTGATACAAAAATAATAGATTTTGAGATACGCAAAACGCAATATCGTCATCATGCCGTGATATTGGCTGCTGAGGCGGTAGCAGAGAAGTTTGATATAGTCGTAGCTGTAGGGGGCGATGGGTCGGTGAACGAAGTGTCGAGCCAATTGATAAATACGAGCACTGCACTAGGTATAATACCGCTTGGAAGTGGCAACGGTTGGGCACGGCATTTTAAGCTGCCACTCAATACAGACAAGGCTATAAAAATATTTAATAACCATAAAAAAATAAAGGTAGATACAGGCATTGTGAACGATAGGCACTTTATCAATTGTGCAGGTTTGGGATTCGACGCAGCGGTAGCCAATCATTTTGCAGGCACTATATTGCGTGGTTTTTTTAGTTATGTGTTTAGCACGCTGCATCAATATTCAAAGTTCAATAGCCAAGAGTATAGCATACAACTCGATGAACACAACATCAAAGGCACCTATTTTATGATTTCGATAATGAATGGCACACAGTTTGGTTACAACTTAAAATGCCTACCTCATGCTAACCCAAATGATGGATATTTTGATGTTCTTCTAATTAAAAAATTCTCTAAATTATTTGTCCCCCTTTTAGCATTTCATGCAATTACAAATTCACTGTCAAAATGTTTTTTTTGTAAAGTTTATAAAGCAAAAAATGTAGAAATAAAATCAAAATCGATGATGCAAATGCAAGTAGATGGTGAACCAATTAAAATTAAAAAAGAAGCTACTTTGAGCCTATTACATAATTCTTTGAACATGATAGTTGGTAAATAATTATTATATTTCAATCTAAATAAAAATGGTAATAAACTATATTTTTTATACATTTACAAGCACGCAACGTAAAACATGAAAAACCTAATTTGTTTAGCAAAATACTATATCTATATCGGCTGTGTGTCAATATTGCTTACTTGCGCGTGCAATCAAGCAAATAATCAAAAGGCAAAAGCGTTGATAGAAAACGTAAAGCAACTTAATAAAATAGGCATTGAAAATACTATTAATAAGAATGAAATAACAACTTATTTGGAGAATAATAGTGATACATTGAACGCGCTAATCAACCTATTGGTGGCCAACAAACATGCTATATTGATTGAACAAAAGAATATCATTTCAGGTTCTACGGTCTTCTACACAGAATTATTCAAGCAACTAATGCAGCAAGATCCAAGTTTTAATTTTCAATCTTTTTTTACAGAGCTTAAAGAGGGTGAAGATTTTGATTATTATTTTGAAAAAGCTGCATGGGTAGGTATTACATCAAACGGTGTGGCATACGAATCGTATTTGTATTATGACGAAAACAATCCTGTATCACCTAATTTTTATCATTTAGCCAATAGAGTACTTGCTGATAATAAATCTAAAAAAAGATTTTATGGAGTGAATTATTTTTGCTCTAATTGCAATAGCGATTATTATATTGATGATAAAAAAGTAGATAATTATTTGTTTGCAGTAGTTGCATTAACACAAGCTCAGGCGGATAAATTAAAAGAAACTAACCTACTATCTATCAGCGACATTAGTCATCAACTACTGACAACAAAGGATATTAATCAATTTATAAAAAATATCAAAGAGCAAAAAATAATACAAGTCGGCCATGATGACTATTTCAAACAAAAGATATTTGAGATAAAAATGAGTGAATTTTATTCTACCTCACAATTGTTTGAGACCTTCGACTCGTCGTTGTGTGTTATAACACGAGAGGCCTTCAGCGCACAACCCTACTATGAATTGTTGCAATGTATGGCTTATATCAGCAACCAAAAATTCGCCCCTACAGCTATAATAGACAGCTTCAAACAAGACACCGTTAGCGTATTAAAATACACACTTGGCAAATCGAAATATCGATACGTTTTAAACAACAAAGAAAACTTCATTGACGTCAATGTATTAGAATTGATCAATAAAACGCTATCGGAGAACGATGTCAACGGACAATTTTATTTTCTTGATAATTTTGAAAATGAAGGCACACTCATTTATCTAAATAACCTACAATATAATTTTTTAATTGATAAAAAAATATTGAACGTGATACCCGTTGAATCTATGTTTCAAACTAATTATTCTTTATAAATAATACCTCTATGCGATTGATTTTATTACTATCATTGTTTGTAAGTTGGTGCATAGCTTGTGGCTATTGGTATGTTTGTATTGTTAAAAATCAATGTCCTTGCAACGAAACTACTGACGAAACGTTTGAAATAAAATATCAAGACAGTGTGCTATTTAAAACAACTACGTTGTTTGAAATAGAACGCAATTCACCGGTGCCAAGCATACCGAACGTCAGCAACTCGCTAGTTGATAGTATTGCTATTTATCTCAAAAACAATCCTTCTAAAAACATGATGATACTTTCGTATCTTACAGCGGAGGAATCAAAAAAAAATCCCACTATAGCATTGGAGCGGGCGGCATATATTAAAAAATTGATAGATGACAAACTCAACGATAGTACTAGAGTTATTATAACTCAAGCACAAGTAGAACAACTTTTTGAAAAAAATAATAAATCAAACAAAGGTATAGAAATAGCAATAATACAGAGAGCAACGGAAAATGAGATGACAGCAATAGATGCCACACAAGCAGCCCCTAGCCTACTGCCTGATACAGATATGACCAAAGGAGATAGCATCGACAATGCCGTCGCAATCATGCAAGAAAAAATTAAAATTATGTCTGATTCAGCAAAACTAAAATTTAATAAAAAAGACATCGTACCAATAGCAAACAAAAAAACGAACACCAGTTTTTATAATTCCATTTGCGACAATATACCCTCCGAACCGCAGATATACGAGCGTTCATTCACAATTGGAAGTTTGAATAAAATCCAATTAAACAATGAAAATTTAGAAATTATAGACGAGGTAAAAGCGGTTATTGAAAATAACACCAATGCAATAGTGTATATAATTGGAAATACAAACAATATAAATAATGAAACAGATTCATACAAAAAAAGTAAAAAATGGGCTCAAGAATTCAAAACAATAATGACTAAAAAAGGGCTTGCCGATTGGCGACTCAAAGCGGTAGGATTTGGAGTTACTAATCCCCTACAACCCAACGATACGGAAGAAAATAAACTGAGCAACAATCGAATAATAATAAAAATACAGTAAAAAAATATGTTATTAAACTTTATAAATCTTGACCAAGGCAAAAGCATAATCGAAATAATTATCATGCTTTTAGTTGCGTATCTTCTTGGAGTTATAACCAATTGGACAGTTCAAAAATCGAATGCTAGCAAGGTTGTTGCACTCGATGAGCAAAAAAAAGATTACTCAGATCTCGTATCGAAGTTTGATGAACTCTACCTTGATAATAATCAAACCAAACTTATGAATGATCAATTGAACATGGAACTCAACAAACAGAATCTAATAAACAGAAGGCTCGAAAAGGCAGTAAATACAAACGTGCAAAACAACGCTATTTTTACTTTACAAAATGAAAAAACACATGACGTATTGCATTCGATAAGCATTAAAAAAGAGGAAATGCAACAAGATGAAACATTACCAACAACCCTACTAATGCAGCTACCTACCGATGACAATTTACAAAATACAGAGGCGCCATTTATAGCTTTGACTGCGGAAGAAAATAACGCCGAAATCGAGCCAAATGAACAAACTGCAGCCCATATTATAAGTATTGACTCAAAAGACGAAGCTATGGTATCGACTGACAATTCAGCTGAAATAAATATTGAAAACAATAAAGATAAACCCAATTTTATATCATCTGTTGAGACTAAAAATAATACTGAACAGCTAGAAGAAAAATATGAAAATACAGAAAAAAATGAAGAAAATGTACTTGAAAAAATAATTACTACCGATGCTACATTCAATAATATTGAAAAAAATAGCACCAATGAATCGACACCTATAATATCTTCAAACGAAAGCGAGGTGCTATCAACAGACGCATCGCTCACGGCATTGATACAAAAAATAGGGACACCCAAAGTAGAAAATGACCTAAAACTGATAACCGGTATAGGGCCATTTATAGAACAGAAGCTGTATGAATTAGATATAAAATCGTATTTGCAAATCAGTAAACTAAGAGAAAACGATATTGATGTTTTGAACGAATTAATACAATTTTTTCCAGGAAGAATACAGCGAGACAATTGGGTTGCACAAGCTAAAATCCTATTAAACGATTAATTTTTAATCCACCGTAACATATCCATAAACGTTATTTTTTTTCCTTGCAACAAAATACCGACACTGTAGATTTTAGCAGAAATCCAAGTAGTAAAAATAAAACCTACCATCAACAAAATCATCGATAATGCTAACTGCCATACAGGCACGCCAAAGCCGATGCGAGACATCATTATTATTGGCGAAGTGAAAGGTATCATGCTTGCCCAAACAGCAAGCGTGCCGTGCGGTTGGTCGATAACGGTAGTCATCAATGTAATAGAAATTATAATCGGTATCATGATTGGAAAGCTAAATGATTGTGCATCGGTTTCTTCATTAGTAGCTGACCCGACTGCTGCAAACAAAGCTGCGTACAAGAAATAACCCCCTAAAAAATAAAATAAAAAGCTTGGCAATATTAAAATCCAATTGAGTTTGGATATCTCGTTGAGCGTATTTTGCATTGAAGTGATTGCGTTCTCATCGTTAATTAAAGAAGCAATTTCTGGGCTATTGACTTGGCTTTCAACTCCTAAAAGCAAGGCGGCAACCACGTTGATGAGGAGCGCTAATACAACCCAAAGCACGAATTGAAGCAGGCCTACAAGCCCGATACCGACTATTTTGCCAAGCATGAGGTGCATGGGTTTTACAGTTGAGATGAGCACTTCGACTATTCTATTGGTTTTCTCCTCTGACACACCTTTCATCACTGCGGCACCATATCCAATCAAAATTATATACAACGCAAAGGCACAAAAATAGCCTAGAATCGAAGCTGCTGTAGCATTGCCTTGTTTTTCATTTTCACCTAAAACAGTTGATACTATGCTGATATTGGGTCTAAAATTTTTGATAATGGAAGCGTCTAGCCCTGCATTTTTAATTCTTATTTTTTCAACAAGATCATTCAACCTTTCTTCTAGCGTATTTTGTAAACGCAACGGCAACTCATTATCTGCATAATATGTAATGCCAATTGGGAGGGCAGGGTCTAAGTTTGGGATATATAAAATTCCATCAAAGCCTTCATTTTTGTATTTTTTTTTGAAAGTATCAATATTTTGAGTTACCGATTTAAAAAATAATTTATCGGAATCGGCAAACGAATTTTGAATTAAATTCGAGTCATCAATGACAGCAATAGTTTGTTTTTCATTGCTATAAATATTGATAAGTGCGGGTACAATGATTAAAGCTGCGAGACCAAGTGGAGCGAGCAAAGTTGTAATAATAAACGTTTTTTTTCGTACTCTTGTCAAAAATTCACGTTGTATAATAATCCAAATATTGAGTAAAGAGGTATTCATAAAAATTAAAAAATTAAACGGTTTGTTGCGCTATTTGTTCAATAAATATTTCGTTGATTGTAGGAAGTATTTCTTTGAATGAACTTATCTGATTTCCACTAGCTATAACCCATTCAAACACTTCGTTGATGTTGGTTGTAAGTAGTTTGAATAGAACAGTTCGTTCGTTGTGCGACACGATTTCAATTTCATTGCATACCCCAAGTGGGTTGTTGCCGGTGTAGTTGAGCTGAAATAGATTTTTCTTATTTGAATTTTTAATACTTGTTACATTGCCGTTGAGTAGTACTTTGCCTTTGTTCATCAATATTATATCATTACAGATTTCTTCAATTTGTTCCATTCGATGGGTTGAAAATAATATCGTTGCACCTGTATCTTTTAAGTGAAATATTTCTTTTTTTATCAATTCACTATTTATAGGATCAAGGCCACTAAAGGGTTCGTCTAATATTATCAATTGAGGGTCGTTGATAATAGTTGCTATAAATTGTACTTTTTGTGACATTCCCTTTGACAGTTCGTCTATCGTCTTATTCCACCAGGTAGAGGCGTCAAGCCGCTCTAGCCAATACATTATGCGCTCTCGAGCTGTACGAGCATTCATGCCTCTAAGCCTTGCCAAATAGACCAATTGCTCACCTACTTTCATTTTTCGGTAGAGACCACGTTCTTCGGGCATGTAGCCTATTAGGTGTTTCATGTTGAAATTATGACTGCGTTTGCCATTAATTCTCACCTCCCCTTTGTCTTGTGCGATGATGTTAGTGATGATTCTTATTAACGTGGTTTTGCCTGCTCCATTAGGCCCAAGAAGCCCGTGGATACTGCCTTTGGGCATTGAAAAAGACACATTGCTAAGGGCTGAATAATTGGAATAACTTTTATAAATAGAATCAATATCGAGTAGGTTCATGATTGATTAGGTTGTAATTTGAAATCCAAAAATAAACTTTTATCTAAGGTTGGACAGTACCACTCATAAAATATTATTTCAAAAACATAACATACTTTTTGATAACTTTTTGACTTAAACTATGCAAATTCAAATTATCAGAGGCCTCCACTACATCGACCAGGTTACCCGACTTGGTTACTAAAAATATAGGCTCTAAAGTACTGTAGGCTTGATTTTCGACACTGCCTTCAAACACTAACTGCGCCGCCAAATCGATTTCAATTTTGAATGTTGAAGCGATAGATTGTATGATAGCAGCTTTATCACTACTGCTTAGGCTGTTGTTTATAAATTTAAAATCAAAAAGTGTACGATACAACAATGCTTTCGAAAGCGTTTTTAGTATATAATCATTGGATTGCGTTGCGTTTTTAATGGTAACTAAAATATCGTTATCGTCAAGGGCAGTGAAGGTTTTAATTACATTTTCAATAGCCTCATTAGCAGGAACAATCAAGCAATTATACAACGCATGAGTACAAATAGATTGGGCTGAAGAGAGGTCAAAAGTAGCAATTAAATTCAAGCGATTCAAAAACTGATGTAGCAAAACTTCGGCATTAATGACTGATTTATGAAGATATACTTGCCAATACATAAGGCGTCTTGAGATTAAAAATTTCTCAATAGAATAAATACCTTTTTCTTCAATCACTAACTTATCATCAACTACGTTCATCATTTTTATAATCCTGTCATAGCCTACTATACCTTCGTTCACGCCAGTATAAAAGCTGTCTCTACTGAGATAATCCAATCTATCGAGGTCGATTTGACTGCTAACTAATTGATGTAAAAACTGCTTGTAGTAGCTCCCTTCAAATATCTCAATTGCCAATCGCAACTTACCTTCAAAAATAGTATTCAATTCATACATCATCGCCAACGAAATCTTTTCATGATGAACGTTTACGATACTATTCTCGAGGGCATGACTAAATGGCCCATGTCCAATGTCATGCAACAATATAGCTACACAAGCGGCTTCGTGTTCATCATGAGTGATTTCTATGCCTTTATTTTTGATCACCTGCAAAGCAATAGTCATCAAATGCATAGCACCAAGTGCATGATGAAATCTATTGTGTGTGGCACCAGGATATACTAGCTCGCTCAACCCAAGTTGCTTGATGCGCCGCATACGCTGCACCCAAGGGTGTTCCAACAAATCATAAATCAACCTATGGGGCAGCGTTATAAACCCATGTACAGGATCATTTATGATTTTATGATAATTTTTAATACTCATACTAATACTATTACTTTCCGTGCTTTCTTCGTTTTATTTCTTGCTTAATCATAGCCAACTCCCTGCCCATCATGCCGCTCATAGCCGTATTTTCTTGTGCCCTTCGCATAAGATAAGGTAACACGTCTTCTACGGGGCCAAATGGTAAATATTTAGTAACGTTATACCCTTCTTTGGCGAGCACATAAGTGAGGTTGTCGCTCATGCCGTAAAGTTGCGAAAATGTAATGTGTTTACTGTTTTTGGGGATGTTGTTTTTTTGCATCAAATCCAGGCAATTATTAATGCTAAAATCGTTGTGCGTTGCACAGCAAAAAGCAACATTTTCCAAATGTACAATACAACTCTCAACTGCTTGATTGTAATGCGTATCTGTTGCCATTTTAGATTGATTAATAGGCGAGAAATAATTAAGTTTTTCAGCACGTTTGCGTTCTTTTTCCATATAGGCACCTCGCACTAGCTTAGCTCCTAATATATAATTATTTTTTTTAGCATGCAAAATAGATACACTTAAAAAATCGAGTCTATCATGTCGGTATAGCTGAAAAGTATTAAAAACAAAAGCCTCAGTTGAATTATATGTTTGCATTAACTCCGTAACTAAATGATCTGTAGCATCTTGTATCCAACTCTCTTCTGCATCGATATATAATTGAACATTTTTTTCTTTGCCATACTTGCAAACATAATGCATGCGTGCCTTTACGCGCTCCCATTCTTCAATTTGAGAAGCGGTAAGAGGCTGCGAAGCATCTAATAATTCTAATAACTTCATACTACCTAAACCCGTCAGCTTAATCGATATTATTCGTTGCCCCGATTGCGTTGCCGCCGCGTCTATGGTTTTTTTAATTTGTTGTAATGTATTTTCAAATTCTACTTCACTGTCCTTCGCCTCAACTCCATAATCCAAAATAACGTCGATATTGAATTTTTTCAATGAATTGATAGTCATCAAACAGTCATCAAGCGATTGACCCCCACAAAAGTGTTTGAAGATGGTATTTCTAACAGCCCAGCCCAGAGGCACGCCCCACGATGCAAGCAGCAAGCCTATATGGCCGCTAATTGTTACCAACCAAGTCTGATTAAAAACCGAAAATAAACGCTCTGCCTGCTTCAGTTCGTCGTCGTTTTTGCTTGCAAATGTTACTTCTACATCATTAAAGTCAATCATTTATTTATAATTTTATTGTACTAAGTTAATTAAAGCAAAACTATATCAAACCATCTAAATAGTTCACAATCGATACTAAAATAGGTATTTATTCTTTTATTATACTAAAATAGTTCGTATCAAATATCGTTAAATAATGCAATATTTTGTATTTTTGTGGCAGATTTTACAATTAACAATTATCATAAATACATGCTAGGATTTTTTAATAAAACGGTTGCCAAATTATTCGGGACTAAAAGCGATAAAGACATTAAGGTCATAATGCCGTTAGTCAATGAAACTATAAAAGCATACGAGACAATCCAACATTTAAGCCACGATGAATTAAGACAGAAATCATATACGTTTAGAGAAATTATTCAAACTTTTTTGAATAGTATAGACCTAGAAATAGCTGCTCAAAACAACTTAACACAGGCTGAAAATATTGAAGAAAGTGAAAAAGAAGCAATTTATAGTACTATTGATAAGCTAAAAAAGAAAAGAGATGAAGAGCTTGAAAAAGTACTGCTACAGTTGCTCCCAGAGGCATTCGCAGTCATGAAAAGTGCTGCATATCGATTCACTAACAACTCAGAATTGGTAGTTAATGCAAGTGATTTGGATCGAAAAATAGCAACTAAAAAAGAGTATGTTCGCATACAAGACGATAAAGCAATATGGAAAAATACTTGGGAGGCAGCAGGTGGTGCTATTACATGGGACATGGTACACTATGATGTGCAGCTGTTAGGTGGTATCGTTTTGCATTCGGGTAAAATTGCTGAGATGGCAACAGGAGAGGGTAAAACATTAGTAGCTACGTTGCCCACCTATCTTAACGCTTTGAGCGGACAGGGCGTGCATTTAGTTACTGTCAATGATTATTTGGCACGAAGAGATAGCGAATGGATGGGCCCAATATTTGAGTTTTTAGGAGTAACTATTGATTGTATTGATAAGTATCAACCCCACACCCCTGAGCGAAGAAATGCTTATTTAGCAGATATTACCTACGGCACCAACAACGAATTTGGCTTTGATTATTTGAGAGATAACATGGTGAGAAGCCCAGAGGAAATGGTGCAACGAAAATTACACTTCGCAATGGTAGATGAAGTAGATAGTGTGTTGATAGACGATGCCCGAACGCCTTTGATTATTTCTGGCCCGATACCAAAAGGCGATGAGCAGGAGTTTTATGAATTGAAACCACGGATTTCAAAATTAGTAGATGCACAAAACAAAGTAACGAATGCCGCATTTGCAGAAGCAAAAAAGCAAATACTAACTGGCAAAACGGGTGCAGAAGATGGAGGCAAATGGCTCTATGTAGCCCAAAGAGGTGCCCCTAAAAATAAGCAATTGATTACTTATTTGAGTGAACAAGGGATGAAGCAATTAGTAAACAAAGCGGAGAACACATTCATAGCCGAACAACAACGCAGAATGCCTGAAATAGATAAGGAATTATATTATAGCATAGATGAAAAAAATAATAGTGTAGAGCTAACTGACAGAGGCATAGAGCTTATAACTGGGGCGGGAGAAGATGCCAATTTTTTTGTAATACCTGATGTAGGAGCAACTATCGCAGATATAGAAAAAACAAACGATGATTCGCAATTGAAATTACAAAAAAAAGATGAGGTATTGCGAGAGTTTTCTATCAAAAGTGAACGCATACATACTGTTAATCAATTATTGAAAGCCTACACGATGTTTGAAAGAGACATTGAGTATGTGGTGATGGAGGATAAAGTAAAAATAGTTGATGAGCAAACAGGGCGAATATTAGACGGACGTAGGTATAGCGACGGGTTGCATCAAGCTATAGAAGCCAAAGAAAATGTAAAAGTAGAGGCTGCTACACAAACGTATGCCACTATAACGTTACAAAATTATTTTAGAATGTTTCATAAATTGGCCGGCATGACAGGCACAGCAGAGACAGAAGCAGGTGAATTTTGGAGTATTTATGAGTTGGACGTTGTTACTATTCCTACTAACAGAACTATAGTTAGAAATGACAAAACAGATTTAATCTATAAAACTCAAAAAAGTAAACACAAAGCAGTAATTGAAGAAATAATAAAATTGGTGGCAGCGGGCAGACCCGTGCTAGTAGGCACGGTGAGTGTTGAGGATAGTGAATTGTTGAGTAGAATGCTGACTTCACAGAAGATAAAACACAACGTATTGAATGCCAAACAGCATCAACGCGAGGCACAAATAGTAGCGGAAGCAGGCTGGGAGGGCAACGTAACTATTGCGACCAACATGGCAGGTAGAGGTACGGATATAAAATTGAGTGCTACGGTCAAATCGAACGGCGGACTTGCAATCATAGGCACGGAGCGACACGAAAGTCGAAGAGTAGATAGGCAATTGCGGGGAAGAGCAGGCCGACAAGGCGATCCGGGTAGTTCCCAGTTTTTTGTAAGTATGGAGGATAATCTTATGCGTCTATTTGGTAGCGATAGGGCCGTGAAATTGATGGATAAAATGGGAGGCTATGATGAGGACGAAGTACTCGAAAGCTCAATGTTAAGTGGGTTTATAGAAAATGCACAAAAGAAAGTTGAAGAAAATAATTTTGGTATCCGCAAGCGATTGTTAGAATACGATGATGTTATGAACGTACAACGTACACGTATTTATCAAAAACGGCAACATGCCTTGCATGGCAATAGATTGAGTGCAGATGTAGATGAAATGATAGATGGTGTTTGTGAAAATATTATCACACAACATTATGATGAAAAAGATTTTGAGGGTTTTAAATTAGAAGTAATAAGACAACTTAGTTTTGAAACTGAAATCACTAAATCTGATTTTCAAAATAGTACTACCGATAAACTAACTACTGATTTGTATCACGAAGCTGTTGTTTTTTATAATCGCAAACGAAGATTTATCAATGACAATGTAATGGTTTTTATTGAAAATCTTATCAAAGAGCGTGGGAACACTATACAAAATGTGATGGTGCCTTTTACCGATGGCAGACATACATTTCAAGGCACTGTTAATGTTGAAAAATCGATTGCAAACGCTGGAAAAGAGGTATCATTAAGTGTTGAAAAAGCAGTGGTGTTGGGGTACTTAGATGATGCTTGGAAAGAACACTTGCGTATGATGGAAGATTTAAAACAAGCCGTACAGACGTCTCATTTAGAACAAAAAGATCCATTACAAATCTACAAAAAAGAAGCGTATATCATGTTAGAAAACATGGTTGGCGAATTGAATAGTGAGATATTGAGTTTTTTGTTCAAAGCAGGATTACCTCAACAAGACGACCCTACTTCAGCCAAACAACAAGCAGAGGCTGAACGAAAAATGAAACGTGAGGCAGAAGAATTAAGAAAAATAACTGCCACAAGAAGTGAAGACACAACGCCTCAAAAAGCCTCTCCAATTAAGGTAGAAAAAAAAGTAGGACGCAACGAAGCGTGCCCCTGCGGTAGTGGAAAGAAATATAAAAACTGCCATGCAATTAATGAATAATATCGAAAAATTTATGAAAAAAATTTACTTGCTTTTTGGAATTTTATTTTCCACAACACTTCTAATAGGTCAACGCATTGATAGCATTAGGCTTGGTGGGGTTAATTTATACCAACCCCATTTTTTAACTAAATTAGTTCGTTCCCATAAAGCATCCGTATCGACAGGTTCTGTTAGGCGTGAATTGATCGTCCGAGGCTACGCCGTTCAGATTATGAATTCAACAAAACGCAATGATGTGTTTGAAGCAAAGTCAAAGTTTTTGAGCATGTACCCTAATATTAAAACCGACCTTATTTATCAAGTACCCTACTACCGTTTGCACATTGGAGAATTCGTTGAGCGAAAGGACGCAGAGGTGATGTTAAACAAATTAAGAGGACATTTCAATGAATGTTTTATAGTAAGACAAGAGTTGAAAATAAAGCAAACCAACAAGCCAAAAGAAGACAAAGTAATTGACTAAAAAGTATATAGTTATAAAATAAGTTCATGCCATTAAACATCTCTAAGCGCGGCAGCGATATGCCGTCCTCTCCTATTCGCAAACTAGTACCCTATGCCGATGCAGCCAAAGCTCGCGGTATCAAGGTATTTCACTTAAATATTGGCCAACCTGATATAGAAACACCTAGGATTTTATTAGACGCAGTAGCAAACAACGCCACCCACATCAAAGTACTTGATTATAGCCACAGTGCAGGGAATTTGAGTATGCGTCAAGCCCAAGTAGCGTATTATAAGAATTTAGGCATAACAATAGATACAAACGATATCGTAACCACTACAGGCGGTAGTGAGGCTATACTTTTTGCGATGATGTCTCTGCTCGACGTGGGCGATGAGGTAATAATACCTGAACCATTTTATGCGAATTATAATGGATTTTGCCACACAGCAGGTGCAACTATACTCCCTGTCCGCTCCTACATTGAGAACAATTTTGCCTTGCCGCCAATAGCAGAAATCGAAAAAGCAATTACATCAAAAACGAAGGCTATTATTATTTGTAATCCCAACAATCCAACCGGTTATTTATATACAAAAAGCGAATTGAATCAATTAAAAGAAATCGTTAAGAAGCATGATTTATACTTGTTTGCAGACGAAGCATACAAAGAATTTTGTTATGACGGTGCAGAATTTATATCAACCCTACAACTCGAAGGAATAGAAGAAAATGTGGTTATGTTTGATACGATATCGAAACGCTATAGTGCCTGCGGAGCAAGGATTGGGTCGTTGGTGAGCAAGAACAAAAAAATAATCTCAACAGTAATGAAATTTGCACAAGCAAGGCTCAGCCCCCCGTCGTTTGGGCAAGTATTAGCCGAGGCTGCTATCGGCTTGCCAACTGATTATTTTGAAGCAATAAAAGGAGAATATTTGAGCCGCCGCGATTTGTTAGTTAAAGAATTGAATGAAATAGAAGGTGTGTTTTGTCCTAATCCGGGAGGTGCATTTTATGCGATAGCACGACTACCTATCGATGATGCAGACGCCTTTTGTCAATGGTTGTTAGAGTCTTTTTCATACAATCAACAAACAGTGATGTGTGCCCCTGCTACTGGATTTTACGCAACTAAAGGCGCCGGCAAACAAGAAGTTCGCTTGGCTTATGTTATCAACAAAACCGACTTAGCAGCAGCGTTAATATGCTTGAAAATAGCTTTGCAACAATATCCTGGCAAAACAAATTAATGCATTAAATGAATATAGGATTTGATGCAAAACGGTATTACCAAAACACCACCGGACTGGGCAACTATAGCAGGACGTTGATAGATGGGTTGATGCGAAAATATCCACAACATAAGTACGCACTTTACCATCCTAATAACATAAATCAAAAAAATGATGTAACAACAATGCCTACTTCATTGTTGAACAAATTGATGCCTGCGTTATGGAGAGGTTGGAATATCAAAAACCCCATTAACAACGCTAAAACTGATATTTATCATGGATTGAGCAACGAACTTCCACTGAGTAGCAAGTATCTAAAATGCAAAAAAATAGTAACTATCCATGACGTATTATTTGATTATTTTGATGCCGATTATCGCACTTTGGACAAAAATATTTATAAACAAAAAACAAATTTAGCTATCAAAAATGCGGATATGATAGTGGCTATCAGTGAAAATACAAAACAAGATTTAATTCAGCAATATAACGCAAAAGAAGAAAAAATTAAAGTAATATATCAATGCACACTCCCGATATATTACACAGGTCAATTAGAACCACCCACGGAATTAACTAAACAATTTATACCACAAAAATATTTGTTATATGTGGGTAGTATTACTCATAGAAAAAATTTGATGTTACTCTGCAAAGCCTGGCTCAACCTGCCTACAGAGCTACAATTAACGGTAGTTATAGTTGGCGACGGCGGGGCGTATAAAGCTGAAGTAAAACGATTTTTGGTTAAAAATAATATTTTAAATAAATTTATTTTTATCAATGAAACAACAAAAAATATTACAATTAGCGAGTTGAAAAATCTATACCAAAACACTGCAATACTGGTATATCCCTCAAAAAAAGAAGGTTATGGATTACCAGTTTTGGAAGCTATGGCTCTCGGCACACCTATAATTACATCAAAAAATACTAGTATGGAAGAGATATGCAAAGACGCAGCTTTGTATATAGAAAACAATGACGAAACACAACTCACAAAGCACATACAGGTTATTTTAACTGAAACAAAATGCAAAGAAAAAATGAAGTTAGTTGCGGACGAGCGCATAAAATTATTTTTGCCATGCGATTATTTAACTAATAATATGAATCTCTATGAATCAATTTTATAGTAACACTATTACAACGATTAGTTTGAGTCTAGTCGAAAATGAGTATCATCATTGTAAAAATGTATTTAGAAAAAAAATAAACGACAGCATTTTAGTATTTGACGGACAAGGTGGAAAGTATGATTGTTTAATAACTGAGTTTACTAAAAACGAAATTATTTGTTCCATTGTAGAAAGTAACAAAGTAGAACAAAAAAATAAAATTGAGATTGCATTAGCCCCAACTAAAAAAAA
>JAYVJZ010000034.1:0-8311 GCA_043768865.1 Sphingobacteriales bacterium | reverse complement strand
AATGCGGAATGCGGAATGCGGAATGCCTGTCGTCGCTGCTTGTTGGCAGCTTTCATTGGGTTGATGAAGATGTTTCATAATTTTTTTTGTTTAAACTTTAATAAATTTATAATGCTTTTGCTTAACGAATATACGGACTTTTTTATGTAACAACATTAAAATTATAATTTTATTAAAAATTTAGGATAAACCCTAATTTAACTTGCCTCTTTTGATAGTATTAACTTTACCATAATAAGAACGCCCCAATCTTACGATTGCAGCGTTTTTATTAAAATTGAAACTGATAAAAATAGGGTCGCTCACTCCTTCACCCACTTGCGAACTGCACTGCGGCCCTTAGCGTCGATGAGCTGTAGCGTATAGATGCCCGAGGCAAGGCGACTAATATCGAATGAAGTGTTGGCGTAGGTGATGGCTTGTGTGAGGACGAGCTGCCCGAGGGTGTTATAGATGCTGATGCGGGCGGGCTCGGTGCCGTCCCAGTAGAGCGTAAGCTGTGTGGCAGCCGGGTTGGGATAAATCACAAGACCTAACACAGCTAGCACATCGCTAGCACCTTGCTCACCAATACCCACAAAGCCCCTATAACAGCTGTCTTGCAATGCGCCCAACCCATAAGTAGCAAGAAAAGGGAAGCCCGCTCCATAACGCCAATACTCTACACCCGCATTCCAATACGTACCCATTGGGAAGTTATTCATATCAAAGTTACATGCCGCTCCACCCTCATCGGGGTTGTTGATTGCGTGGATATGAGTACCATAAGGAAAATTACTAATGTATATTTTGCCATCGGGGGCATCGAAGCCTTGATAAAATTTGCTGTAAAAATAAGGCGATACGATGGAGTCGTAAAATGAATGGGCGATAAATACTCGACTATCTAATAGGCTATTTGCTCCCAAATCATATTGCCAAAGCGTATCATAAGCACTAACATACAAATACCGATTGTTTGGAGAAATATTTGCACTTGTAATACCTGCTGGCAAGTCCCATTCTTCAAAACTTCGCTTATTATAATACAAACCCTCACAGCGGTTGAACTGATACACATCTATCGTGCGGTTGAGCGTACATACAAATAGACTCGCATCGCGGGAGAAGTATTGTAAAGCATTTGCTCCCAAATGAAGAGGATCATAACTCCCAAAGTACTGCCGATGGTCGAAGCGGATACCCGCACTGTCGAGCAGCACAAAGTCATAAAAATTGCGATCCACCCCTTTGACTACAATCCACCAATCTCGACCATTGGCGTGTTGTGCTACCGCCATGCCATTTACGTTGTAGCGGTCTTCGAGTATTGTATTGTCGATAGGGAACAGCAAAGCCCCACGCCCGCTGTCTGCATTCATGTTTACTATCGAATAATTGAGCTGTTTGGCACAAGTACAAGATGAGAGCGGACAGGTAACATCAAAAGTTGTTTTAACGTAATACACTAAACTGTCATTGCCAGGCATAGGCAAAAGCAAACATGTCTTGGGCTGATTGGGAGCTGTCGCACCATAATTCCCCTGATAAAATATTGTATTTGGTAGCAGCGTATCATCACTGCCCCATTGATAGAGATTTTTAGATGACCCATACAACACAATATTTCCCAAACTGTCGCACAGCTGGCAATTGTTACTTCCCATATAAGGATATATAAAATCTCCCAAATAGGGTACGGTTGTATCAGCGCCAAACACCATACCGCCAGTCTGTGTGGACATGAGCATTTTACAATTCCCCCACCTCGACTGCGCCTCGCTGCTGCTTGACAGTCCCAAAAACAAAGCCACCATTACGATGGCTTTGGTCATTATTTGATTTACTTGCATATAGTGAGTTTAGAGGTGATCGTTGATTTACCATTGCTGATGCTTACAAAATACAAGCCCGAAGCATACCCACTCACATCGAGCCACGTATGGTAGCTGCCTGCCTCTAGCTCTTGACGGTGTAGCACTGTGCCCACGAGGTCGGTCAGCGTGATAGTAAGCGGCTCGGTGGTCAGCGTTGTGGTTTTTAGATTGACCGTGTTGGAGGCTGGGTTGGGGTGCCATACAAAATTAGCCGCATCGAGGGTGATAGGTTTCAATTTAACATTAGCAGGCTCCTCAGGCATAAAGTATTCGCACGGATTGTGATAGATAGCCAGGGGATCGCCACCATACATACCTAAGTGTGCTTGTGCTTTGAATACTGCTGCGCCCCACTCATGCGGACAACCATTGGCAATAGCCTTGAGTTTAGTAGATATGGCTGGCGCTATGACGTAAGCTGTATCGTTAAACGCTTTTAACACTTCATTTTGAACATACCCGAGGTACCGCGTGGCCTCATTGCTAGAGGTGGCAAGCGTGGTTAGTATAGTGTGAGTGCGAACTAACTCCGCCGATGTGGGGGCTTCGCTTGTATAGATGTTACGCAACAGCCCCTCCAACTCATACGCCAGCCCAACTTCGCTTTGGCCCAATAGCGCTGCATATTCTACTATTGCGGGCACTTCGCTCCATAAGCCTGTGCTGTCCATCATCGCATCATAGAGGCCTAATGCTATTACGAAGCGTTCATTGTTTGGCAAATTTGTTTGCTCTAGCTGGGTTATTTTTTGCAAAATAACCGCTTGCCAAGGGGTCGTACTACGCATGATATCCTCCAACTTCGCACCAGTGCCACAGCCTGCATTGGCACAAGCGTAATATTCGGAATTGTTGTTCGTCCATGAATAAGGCTCAGAAACCGGAGGCACACCTATTGGTGCATATCCCCCTCCTGTCGAGGCGAAGTTATTGCGTGGGTAATAGATGCTCTTCCACGGGTCGGTAATAGCAAACGGCGATACTTCTTCGTTGTTTATTTTAGTGTTGTTACCGAAGTAATTATTATACGAAGTCATGTTGTAGTTGCCTGGGGTGCTGTTGTACCAGTTCCAGTCTGCCATATAGGTAGCAGAGCGCCCCAACGGTTGGCATGGAGTATTTCATGGCCAGTCGAGGGGTCGATGGTGAGTTGTGTTCCTAAATAGCTCTCATAATTCATCATTAGCCCGACTTGGCAGTTGAGCATCTGATTGCCTTTGATTTTGCCATTAATTACCGAAGACCCCTCATAGCGTATGCTTTCTTGCATATTGAGTATGTCATTGCAATACACTTTGGTGTTGTTGCTATAGTTGGTGTGTATGCCTGTAGTGCGCGGCTGATATGCAACTGTGCCTAGCGCAGGGCCGTATAAGATGGTGTGAATTTTATTGCATGAAATTAATAAGGATTTGCAATAGCTATTGCGAAGGCCCACAGCACCTGAGGAAGTTACCAACGAGATGGAGTTGCCAACTATCTGCGTGCCTTTGCTAAAGGGAGTATAATAGGTATCTATTCCCACGTGTGCATTGGTAATTTTGTTATTCGCACAATAAAATATCTTGTTGTAATTCATGGTTTCATAGTACTTGATACCCACTGTAGAGATAGAAGGGTAAGTAAAAATTATTCGATTCAATTCAACATTTGAATAAGAATTATTCATTTTACTTAATAAAATACCAACTGTATTATCTGGAACATGGATTGTGTTTTCGAGTATTTTCACCTCATTATGGACAGTGCCAGCATTGGACTGAAAAGTATATATGCCGATTTTAGACATTTTTTGAATTCTATTTTTCATTATAGTTGGCGTTAGGTTCTTATCAGCATATATACCAACTACACCGTTAATAATAAAATTATTTTCTACATGAAAAACTTTGGGTGAGGTAGGGCTAAAAAAAGATGTATGCAACTCTCTACCAAGGATACCAATAGAATAAACTGAAGCAGTGGATAGGTTAAATTCACCTATCCCTTGATTCATTATTTTCACATTAGACCGAAAGGCAAATATTCCAAATTGATCAAATTGTTTGGTAATATTGGTCTCTGTGAGATGAAAATCAAAGCAATTGTTAATAAAAATTGCAATATAAGTATGCTTGGGTATAGTGTTGTAAGGGGCGATGAGCAAGTCATCGCATTTGAACTCATTGCCTTGAATGTTCAAACCACTAAAGGTAACATTGATGTTATTAATATAAAGATGTCGAAAGTTGTTATTAAAAATATTGTCGTGCAGCTCAAACAAGTCAGTTTGATTGGTAGTTAGAGCACATTTAGCATGGCTGACCCTGCAATTCTCCATATACAAATAACTATTGTCATTGGTATATATACCATACCACATTTTTGGATTGGGGCAAGTCATGTCCACATCAAAATTACACTCTGATGTGATAAATTCAATCCCCGGATCTACTACAATCTTTGAATTAGGCAACATTTTAAAATTGGAAATGGCTATTGTTTTGTCAACATCAATCTTTAACGTACCCGGAACGGTAATAGAAACCTCGTTGATGTCAGGGTCTGCATCATAGAGTGGATTATCAGAGACAACAGAAGCGAGCAGGGTCGAAGGCGGATTGATATTGCAACAATCAACTAAAGTAACAGAGGTGGTTGTTACGAAGTCACCACACGGATGATGATTAGTTAAAGTTACCGTATAATTGCCTGGTTCGAAGTACATGTGTGATGTATGAATACCAGGGATAGTTCCACTCCCGTCTCCAAAGTCCATAGAGTAAGAATCAAATGGATAAGCATAAGCATTAGCAAAGTTGAAATTTACATTAGTTCCTAAGTCAGGTTGAAAACAAATTGGATTGACATTCGTTACTGACAACATGAGGTCTGGTGCGTCATGAACAACGACTTTAAATTCGATAGAATTTGAAGTCGTATATAGTGAATTAAAATAATCAGGGACAGATAGATTTATTTGAACTGTGAACATGCCAAGACCAGGTAAATTAATAGTTTCAACAGAACTTAAATCTGTAAAACAAGTTGGAGAAATATAAATATAACCTGGAGGTAATGTACCTATCCCAATAACACCAAATCCCGGATAAACTACATTATAATTACAATATGGAGGTGGTGAGTCTAACGCAGACCCAATTAATTGTGCACTTATACTACTACCTTCGCAAATATGTAATATCCCTGATGATATAATATCTCCAGTTCCAATCACATAATTGTCTAAATTACTTAGATCAGTAATTTGACCCTGTAATGGCAAAAGCAAACTACTACTCTGCCCATAGCTTTTAGTACTGACGACCATAAGAAAAAGTAGTACTTTTGTTAGTTGTAATAAATTTGAATGCGGAATGCGGAATGCCTGTCGTCGCTGCTTGTTGGCAGCTTTCATTGGGTTGTTGGAGATGTTTCATAATTTTTTTTGTTTAAACTTTAATAAATTTATAATGCTATTGCTTAACGAATATACGTACTTTAAAAGTTCCATCATTAAAATTATAGTTTATTACAAAAATATGACAAACCCTACTTTTTGACTTGTATCTTTCGGCGGTGTAGCAGTTGCAATAAATATTGAATTTATTTAAAAAAACAAACTGAATTGAATGTATTAAAATCTAATAATGAATTCCATATTCAATTGTTTCATTTGTCTTGAGTTCTACAAAACTGCTCCCCTTTTTTTGGGTTACTATGTTTGCAAAATCGCCGAATTTATTCGCTATTTCTTTATTAGAAATATGTTTATAATTTATTTGATTTATATCAGCTCTTTCTAATGTAAATTTATCACTTGTATCGAAATATACAATAAAATTTATTTGTAAATTTTTAATTTTAATTTCAGAAAAATTCCTTGAGACACAACCTCCACAGTACTCTGGATATATTATCATTTTTGTTTTATTATTCAAAATAGAACATGAATACAACACTAAAAATAACATTACTACTATTCTAAATTTCATAAATAAATGCTTTTTCTTGTTTAAAATAAAATAAATATAGTCTGTTATCAAGAATTAAAGAATATGAATAGTTCTTGTTTTTTATTCTGTACTCAGAAATAAATTGTAAGTTTTTATTGTATTTTTTAATTTCTAGTTCATGATCATATTTTCTGATTTTGTTTTCAAAATATATATGGCTAGGAATTTCAATAAACAAATATATAAAGCTATCTTTAATTACTAGTTCTTTATTGTAATCAGAGCTAAACCTATACTTTTTTAGTTTAGAAATTTCAAATTGATCTAAATTTGTAATAGTGAGGTAATTGTTGCGAATTGAATCAATCTGTATTGAGTGATAAGAATCTATAATATTATATTTCATTAAACAGTTTGATGTTCTGTTTGCGTGATAGATGCAAGTTTTATCACAACCGATTGCAGGATATCTAAAATAATGAAATTTCAAGTTATCTTCTAAGCAATCAATTCCCGAAAAAAAAGAAGTATCTTTATTAAAGAAATAAAATTTTTTATTTGTACTATTATACATTTCAATACCATTTTCGTCAACATCAACTGAATAAAATAGCAAAACAAAATAATTGTCTAAATAATACAAATTTGAATGGTTTTCTGTATCAAAATCTATATCGTGAGTGTTCTTTATTTTTGGTTTAGGAAAAATAAAGTAGTCAATAGTAATCAAATCAAAACTTTTAACATAAAATGTGTCATTAACTAAAAAATAAATTCTTGAAGTGTCTATGTAAAATGCCTTAATCTCACCCACACAAATTTTGTATGATTTCGAGTATTGATTTGTTGAAAAATTATATTTTTGAAATTGGTTTTCTGAATTTATATTATAATAAAATAAAGTATCATTTTTTTTGACTAACAAATCACCATATCTTCCATCGTTAAATAAAGAATTTTCAGTTGAATCAAGTAATGAATAAATAAAACTATCAACTGGAATGAGATAGTTAGTTTTGTTTTTTTGATTTTTAAAATTAAAACTATACCATGAGGTGAGCGTTATAAACCTGCAATAAAAATAAATATACTGCAGGTTATAAATTTAATATTCATATTTTGACTAATTTTCAAATCCATAATATTTGCCTAATTCAGTTTTAATTAACAATTTATTTTCATTGTCAAAATTAATGTCAATAATTTTATCTAAGGTTGGTAGATTCAAAAACTTTGGGTTTTCACTAATCCAATTTTTGTTAAATTTTAGATTACTAGATGTGAAATTATTTCCAGACGACAAGCAATTCCAAACTCCTCCTCCGTTTGTATCTAAAGAAACTCGTTTATCGTAAGACAGAGTATTCTTTATTGCTTTTAAAACTTCAACATCTTCAACAAATAAATAATAGTTGAACAATTCAAGTAAATTATTGTCTTTATCATGTATTGTCAAATAAGGAAAAGTAAAATCAATTTTGGAATTGTTAATTTGAAATTTGAAATTTCCATAGTTATCATAGAGATTAGGGAATTCTTTTGACAAATCGTTTGTTTCAAAGTGATTAGACAAATTTTTACCTGCCAATTCAATTAATTTCAGAATTTGGGATTTAGATATGCTTACTTCATTGTTTTGATTAACAATGCTAGTATTTACTGTGCATCCAGTGCCAGCTTCTCTACAATCTAGTTTGTCACCAACCCATTTATAAGCCCTTTTTTCCTCAGTACATCCTTTATTTATTAATTCCTTTGATGTTGAGTAATTAGTCTTATGAGTAGCTTTAATAGCTTTGTTTTCTAAAGGTAGTTCAGTTTCTTTAATACAACTTTCAAATGTCAAACTAAAAAATGCCATACATAAAAGTCCAAAAGTAATTTTTTTCATATTAAATAAAATTTTATATCACTCTGTTAATTTTTTGCTACTATGCCGAGAGTTTGATGAAGTAGCTAGCTTTACTTTCTGTGCTGGTGTTGGGCGGTGTGCCAGCGTGTGGGTTTTTTGGGTGCTTTGGGGTAGTATTAGTATTGCTACTGCTCGGGCTATGTCTGTGCTACACGATGCACAGCCATCGTTGGGGTGCGAGGAGGTCAAGTGAAGTCGCACTCCTTTTTCGCTACACAATTTAAACTTTGGTAGCGTTTGGTAGTGAATAATAGGGTATTTTTGTAGTTACTTAATTGAACACTGAACACTGAACACTGAACACTGAACACTGAACACTGAACACTGAACGCTGTGTTTCTATATTTTGATTTATTATAATCATATTACAAATTCAAACCAAGTTTTTTATATTTCCAAATTTATTTTAGTAATTATGGTATGACTTTGAATGAATTGTTTGTTAAATTAGTAACCATAGAGTACTGTTTTTATTTGATTTTCTAATACGTAAGTTTGTGAATATTATAAGAAATGAAATAAAAATAATTAAGTTTTCTAAGGACAATTTTATTTGAAAATAGTTAAAAATGCAATTTAAAACTTCTTTTTTTGACACAAAATGTTAT
>JAYVJZ010000033.1:0-3771 GCA_043768865.1 Sphingobacteriales bacterium | reverse complement strand
TAACAATTATTATTTCATAATCTTTGATAATATCAAGAACAGATGAGTTCGTAATATCAGGTTGATAATTCACCTTACAACCCCAATCTACTAGCGTTTCAATCAATAGTTCATGTGCATCGTCGGCTATTAAAACATTCATAAAATTTTTCTTACTTTTTTATAATTGAATCAAATTAGTCAACGTTATAAATTCTGTAAAATGCAACTCTTCGGGGCGTTGCGTTTTCATTTTTTCCCATGCTTCACAATCTGTAATAGCAAACCCTGACAGGGTGTTGCGTAGCATTTTGCGTCGGTTGTTGAATGCTGTTTTTACGATATTTTTGAATAATTTTTTATCAAACTCAAGCTGTGTTTCGTTTTTTTTAATGATACTAATCACGCTAGACCACACCTTAGGCGGCGGCGTGAACGCCTCGGGTGGCACGTCAAACCACTGCTCTGTGGCATAATCAAGTTGCACAAGAACCGAAGGAATACCGTATGCTTTTTTCTTTGGTATGCTCACCACTCTGTCGGCAAATTCCTTTTGAAACATACCCGCTAAAAAAGGCACTAACCCTTGATTGTCTAGTGCTTTAAAAACTATTTGAGAAGAAATATTATAGGGGAAATTACCTACTAATGCAAACGATTCGCCATTAAAAATTTCATTCAAATCTACAGTTAAAAAATCAGCATGTATAATCTTGCCTGCAAGGGCAGGAAATTTGATAGGCAATAGCTCTATCAGCCTATTGTCTATTTCAACTACTTTAAAATTGATACTAGGTTGTTGCAAAAAAAACTGTGTTAGCACCCCTTCGCCAGGCCCTACTTCTACTATGTTTTTACATCCACTTTGAGACACAATTCGCTCCACCATTTGCTTTGCTAGAGGTATGTTGTTCAAAAAATGTTGACCGAATTGTTTAAGTTTTTTCATGTTTGCTATTGCCCTGCAATTTATACGAAAAAAAATACATTTAACTAATTCATTCTTAACATCTGTGTTATTGGTAAACTCGTATGTTTGAATATTAATATTAAAAATGCTAAAAAAAATAGCTCTTACATTTGTATTTTCACTTTGTATAATTGTTGGGTTTTCGTTGATTTATATTCAACAAAAAAAAATAAATGCCAAAGAGCGTATCAAACTGCTACAAGCAAGTTATAGCGATATTATAGGGCAACTAAGCATCAAAGCAACGGAGTTTAATTGTAATAATTCGATTGCGATGTTTATAGATTTTTCGATTCCTTCTATGCTGCCCCGTTTCTTTTTGGTGGACTTAAAAAATAATATGATTATCAGCAATGGCTTAGTTGCTCATGGGCAGGCTGATAATTACACAAAAAACTTAGACAATGTAGTATTTTCAAATCAACCGGGCAGCTATTGTTCGTCGAAAGGGTACTACAAAACCGGACAAAAATACAAGGGGAAATGGGGTATCGCCTATCGATTGCACGGACTAGAACCTAGCAATGACAATGCACTGTCAAGAGCTGTGGTGCTTCACGCGCATAGTTGTGTGCCCAAAGCGGAGACCAATTATTTTATCTGCTTGAGTCAGGGCTGTCCTACGTTGAATATTGATTATTTTGAATCTATACAACCGTTTTTGGACAAAGAAAATTCTCCAACGTTATTGTATATTTATAAAAATGAAATTGAAAATAAATAATTATAAAAAAATCTATAAATTTGCAATCATGAATTTTTCATTTTTAATCCTATTGCTGACGTTGCTAGTCAGTTGTACTTCCAACAAATTAAGTTCTCAAATAAACAATATTCAAATGATAGATAGTTCGAGTTATAAAATAACAAAAACAGAGACAGAGTGGCGCAAAACCCTCAGCGAGGAGCAGTATAGAATATTGCGTAACAAAGGTACTGAACGTCCTTTTACTGGCGAATACAATCTACTTCAAGAGGCAGGCACGTATTATTGTGCAGGCTGCGGTGCTGCATTATTTACGCACAACAATAAGTTTATTTCACATTGTGGGTGGCCTTCGTTTGATGCTATTAAAGAAATTGGAGCGGTAAAAGAACTACTCGACACCACGCATGGCATGGTGCGTACTGAGGTAGTGTGTGCTGCATGTGGCGGGCATTTGGGGCATTTGTTTGACGACGGCCCTACGGCTACTGGCATGCGCTATTGTATAAATTCTGTTTCAATAAAATTTGAAAAAGATAGCCTTAAGTAACCTATTTTATTATGCAAAAAATTCTGCTTATTGGGTTGGGTAACATAGGTAGCGAATATGCTGAAACACGGCATAACGTTGGATTTAAAGTGGTAGAACAACTAGCAAAAAGACACCATGCAACATGGGATGTTGATACGTTAGCCAACCGAACTCAGTATAATTATAAAGGCAAACAGTGGAACTTGATACAACCTTCTACTTACATGAACCTTAGTGGAAAGTCGATGAAATATTGGCTAACACAACTCTCAATAGAAAAAGAAAATGCGCTTGTAATTGTTGATGATTTAGCTATTGATTTCGCAAAAATTAGGATTAAAACAAAGGGCAGCGATGGCGGGCACAACGGTTTGAAGAGCATCAACGAAACCCTCCAAACTACTGAATATGCTAGGCTTAGAGTGGGTATAGGTTGTCAATTTTCTAAAGGCAAACAAGTGGATTATGTACTTGGCCGTTGGAGCAATGAAGAGCTGAAAGAGCTACCATTTTTGCTTGGCGACTGTGCCGATGCGGCTGAAGCTGTGTTTTTACAGGGCTTTGGTCCTGCTATGACGTTATTCAATAAATAAAAAAATATATTGCTTTGATGAGTAACGTATAAAAAAATAATGAATGTGAACATCTTTTTGCTTCAGTAGTATCTTCATATCAACTAGGATTTATAAATTTGGCAAAGTAATTGATTTGATATTTAATTAAGTGCTTCTTAAAATAAATTATTTAAAAAATAAAAATACCCAATGCAAAAATTAATTTTAACTTTTAGTTTGCTTCTAATTGCAACAGCATTATTTGCTTTAAACCCCAAGCGGACGTATGATATTACTCCTGCTGATTTTGGTATGGATTACAAGGAAATATCGATTAAATCGACCGACTCCACAGTGCTAAACGCGTGGCATTTTATACCTCGCAAAGATGGAAAATCTCAAAAAATGATAATACTCAGCCCGAGTGGCGATGGCAATATGGAAGACCTAATTGAACAAGCGGGGCAGTTTGTAACGTTGGGCTATCAGGTGATTACGTATGATTATAGAGGCTATGGCAAAAGTACAGATTTCAAAATAAGTTCTAAATTTTATATCTACTCACAATTTGCGCAAGATTTAGAAGCGGTGCTTGATTGGAGCCAAAAATATGATGTCAAATTGGCGAAAGATCTTTATGGTGTGGGCATTGGGGCAGGGCTTTCGGTTAGCCTAGGTGCTAGCAAAAATTATGTAAACAGAGTGATAGCTGACGGCACGTATGCGACCCTGGAGACGGTGTCGAAGCGGTTAGAAGAAAAAGGCGAAAAAATGATGATGCCAATAGGGTATGACAAAACCACTTTAGAGCCGAGATTTGCGCTAGAAAGCAAGGGTAAATATTTAGATAAAGTGTTGTTGATAGTAGCAGATAAAGACCCTATATGTAAGGCTGAAGATGCCAAAGCATTGGCGAAATTGAATAATAAAATCACTATATTTATGATTAAGGGTGCGGATAACAAATTAAATTTTTCGGCTCACAAAGATGATTATTTCAAGGAAATAAAAAAGTTCTTAGAATTATAAA
>JAYVJZ010000032.1:0-4834 GCA_043768865.1 Sphingobacteriales bacterium | reverse complement strand
TCAAAAAGTGAAATGGGACCCTCTATTTACAAAGGAGATTTGATATTTTCTAGCGACCGCGATAGCTTAGTAGTTCGAAATAGCCACTCTTGGACAGGACGAAATTTTTATGAAATTTACAACTCTAGCGTTAGAGGCGATGTAGAAGTTGCTAAATATGGCAAGCCAAGCAAGATTGGTTCAAAGAACACATTAACACGATTTCACGAAGGGCCCGTTACATTTACAAAAGACGGGAATACGATGATTTTTACTCGCAATAATTTCTCAAAAGCAGAAGGAGTGGGCAAAGACAACGAAGGTACTGTTAAATTAAAATTATACCAAGCCGACTTATCGAGTGGCAAATGGTCATCTAGCGACGGCAGTGCAATGTCATTTAATAGTGACCAATATAACGTAGCGCATCCGGCATTGACGGGCGATGGCAAAACATTATACTTCTCAAGCGACATGCCGGGTGGCTATGGAGGCATGGATATTTATGTTGCTAGAAAATCTGGCAATGGATACTCCAATCCTGTGAATGCAGGACCTGCTATCAATACAGAAGGAGACGAAGTATTTCCATTCGTAGATAACAACGGCACTTTATATTTTGCTTCTAACGGACAACCGGGTATGGGTGGGTTAGATGTGTTTTCGGCAGACGGCGAAGGTTCAGACTGGTCAGCGGTTACTAACTTGGGCAATCCAATAAATTCTAGCTTTGATGATTTCGGTTTTGTATCTCAAGACGCAGGCGATGGCGGTTATTTTGTTTCAAATAGAGCGCAACGTGCTGTCGGCGATGATGATATATACGCATTCAAAAGATGTGTAATAAAAATGAATGGAATTGTAGTTGATAAAAACACTGACGAGCCGATAGCAAATGCAATTGTAAAGTTAGAAGAGTTCGGCAAGGGTTTGGGGAGTGTCAAATCTGATGCTTCAGGGAAGTTTTCTTACAATGTAGGTTGCGACAAAGAGTATAAAGTATGTGGTAACAAAGATGGATACGGTGATGCAGTTTGCAAAACTATTCGTTCGAGTGCTAATGCTAAAATACCCTTGTTTGTTAAATTACCATTGGAGGCTAAAAAATTGAATAATTGTACTATTACTGGTACAGTAGTAGATAAAAAGTATGGTACGCCAGTAGCTGGAGCATTTATCAAATTTAGCTCTTCTAATGATTTGCTCACTTCATTGTCTGATGAGAATGGTCGTTTTTCGGTACAAGGTTCACCATTTAATAATTACAGCATCAACGCTTCAAAAGAAGGATTTTTCGCTGATATTCAAAATAAGCAAATAGGCGATTGCATGAGCACTAACTACTCAAGCACTAGCGAAGTGCGGATGCAATTAACTAAAATTGAAGTAGGTGCCGTGGTTGAAATCCAAAACGTATATTATGATTTAAACAAATATGATATTCGCTACGACGCCGCTTTAGAATTAGACAAAATTGTTGATTTGATGCGAAACAATCCGAGCATGTCTATTGAGTTAGGTTCGCACACAGACTGTCGTGCAACGATTGCATATAATGAAAAATTGTCAAGCAACCGAGCAAGATCAGCCGCTGATTATATAGTTCAGCACGGCATTGGACGCGATAGAATTACTTCACGCGGTTATGGTGAAAGTATATTAAAAAATGGTTGTGCTTGCGAGGGTAAGGTTAAAAGTCCTTGCTCTGAGGCTGAACATCAAAACAATAGAAGAACCGAAATAAAAGTAACTGGCTACAACGGGGGTTCATTGATAGGTAAAGACAGACAGTTTTAAAGAAAAACCTTAGTTTAAAATACAACTAAAAAGCCACTTAATAATTAAGTGGCTTTTTAGTTATACACAATATTTATAAATAATTTTTCATAAAAAAATTAAAATTTTAATTTCTTTTATTAAAATATTATGTATTTTTATACTTTAATATTTACAGCAGTTAATTATAACAATAAACATATAAATAAAAATACCATGAAACACTTATTAACATTGATTTTGAATGTAATTTTAGGAGTAATTTTTACTACTAATGCAATGGCTCAAAGTACTACTAATGATGAGGCAACTCAGCTTTTGAAGTCAAGAACAACCACAGAAGTATTAAATGCTCGCGAAATAGCAATTGCTAAATTGCCAGAGATTAAGTCAAAAATTGAAGTATTGGTGTTGAAGTTGAAAGACACAACCCTGAGTTCAACATTGACTGCAGCTCTCAAAAGTGAACTTTCAACCGCTAAAACAGAAGAAATAATGTTTGAAAGAATCGCTAAAAATAGAACACCAAAAGAGCATATTGAAATTTTAGAAAAGCAATTAGCTACTGGCAAGATGAGTGATAATCAAAGAGCAGGCGTTAAAGTTAGAATAGATTCGTTGAAAGGGTTAGACAAATAATACGATATTTAGCTATGAAATGAGGCATTAATTTTTCAATTTTACTAAATCATTCTTATGTTTAAAATATTACTTTCAATCGTATTAACCATAGTAACTTTATCATCTAACGCACAGTTGATAGGAGGTGAGGTGTTTATGCAAGGTAATTTCATACAAGTAGGCATGAACGCTTGTGGCTCATTTGGCACTACAGGTTCGCCTCCGGCTGTTGGTGCAATGGGAATGCCATATTATAACAATATGTCTGGGCTTGGTTTTGTAGCCGATTCAGACGGCAACGGATGGGTAGATCCTGTTACGGGAGTAGATGATTTTTGTGGAGATTATTTTTTGCCTGGCTCACCTGTTGAGGGTTTTGCGTTAGAATATACAAATCCTGCTACGGGGACCGTATCCACATATATCAATTCTGACGCAGGAGCACCTTGTCAAATACCGGGCAGCATCGTTTCATATACACCACCCACAGGCCCATTAGGCATACAGAGTGCAGTTTGGCAGGGCACAGTAGATGGAATACAAGTAACACAGACGATATCTTTTGCCGCCAACGATTTATATTTCAACATGACTTTTGAGGTTTGCAATCTCAACACATTTCCAATAAGCAATGTGCATATAGGTAGAAATGTAGATCCAGATAACGATGCCGCACAATATGGAGATTACACCACCACGAATACTATTTTAAGCCAATCGGCGACAGATGGGTTCTCTCAAGTGCAAGCTATATCTGCCTCTGGTTGTGAGGTTTCTCTCTACTCTAGTGCACCTAACTCTACCGTCTCTTGGGGTGGGTTCAGCACAGTTACGCCTTCTATTTATACTTATGGTGATGCAACTCATATTATAGAAGAAGATTCTTCAACTTCATGCGACTGTGCCATATCGTTGGCTGCCAATTGGGCAAGCATCCCCGCAGGTGGTTGTGTAACGACAACGATGGCTTATGTTTTATCAGCCGTTCCTATATTTATTTATCCACCATTCTGTGCAGGTGGCTTTTCAATTATTCCTACTACACAAGCCAATTGGATACCAGGTGGTGCTTATGATTTCGCATTGCCTCCCGCACCTGGCATAACTATCGACCCAACATCGGGAGTTATAAGTGGAGGTATTGGTGGTACTACGATGACGATTATGTACACCCCCCCGCCCCCTGACAACATGCTTATATCCACTAGTATAGTGCAAGTATATTATTGCTGTGGATCAGATTTGGGTACAGGCCTATTGCCTCCT
Source organism: Sphingobacteriales bacterium (assembly GCA_043768865.1). Classification (GTDB taxonomy): domain Bacteria; phylum Bacteroidota; class Bacteroidia; order Chitinophagales; family JAYVJZ01; genus JAYVJZ01. Next base: position 1,192 of record JAYVJZ010000032.1, on the reverse strand, counting down.
ATTTCACCTTCGCCACTTGAGTTTTGTGTTGATTACCCTAACACAGTATCTACAGTAGGAGTGTTCACACTGCCGGGTGCTAACAATATAGCACCGTTCACATCGTCATATATACTTTCTACCCCCGATGACAGTATAATTGAAGTAAATGGCACTGGCGTTTTCAACAATCTAGCGGTCGGTGTATATACGGTAAGGGCTATCAATTATAAATCAGATGACCCCGATATGCCATTAGGAGGCATCTCGCCTTTTAATTACCCAACCCTGCTTGATTTATACAATGCCTGTATAACAGTCGATGGAATTGAAAAGCTAGGAGTATTGTGTGCCGAACTACAATACGTAGATTTTATAACTATTTTGATTTCTGATTTAGTTACCTCAGGCGTAGCAACTAACTTGAATATTTGTAATAACTTATCTGATACTATAGTATTATCAAATATGATAAGCGGCGAAGATACGTTTGGGGTTTGGACAGAAACAACTTCAGTACCCTCTATAGGTGGGTTTGATGCAATCAATGGGCTTTTTAATCCATTGAATCAAGCAGAAGGCACTTATACATTCACCTATACTGTCAATGCGAACGCACCTTGTGTGCAACAACAAACTACCGTTTCGATCAACGTTTCGCAAGCACCTACCTATGCTAATGCAGGTCTAGATGAAAATATGTGTTCTTTTGAAGGATTACAACTAAATGCTAATATGCCGGTCTATGGTTCGGGCAGCTGGTCTGTTTACAATGGGCCACCCGGGTTGATATTCAATAACCCTACCATGCCAAACACTACTTTTTCAGTAAATCAAGCAGGTATTTATACATTAATTTGGTCGATTGAAAACACCTCACTTTGCCCAACGGCCAAAGACACTGTTACGTTAAATATTGCCGAAGTGCCATCAGTTACTTTCAGCTTCGACTCACTAGTATGTGTGAACGATACGATAACCCTCAACTACATCGGCAATGGCAAACCCGTAGATGTATTTACTTGGAATTTCGATTATCCATCTTATATTGCAGGCAACAACGACGGGCCACTAGACGCTTCTTGGAGCACTATAGGACCTAAATCAATTACCCTTAACGTACTCGCAGGGGCTGGTTGTATAAACGACACTACGGCAACAGTTCAAGTAGTGGGCACGTTGGTTTATACCCTAGACGATACCAATATTAGCT